>DASYJV010000172.1:0-3160 GCA_035996105.1 Candidatus Limnocylindrales bacterium
ACAACGGGTTGGTGACCACGATCGGCCGGCCCGCTGCGCGTTGCTCGGGCTCGCCGTCGGGCGCGCCATCGTCATGCGCCGGGAACCGTTCGACCACGCGCGGCGCCACGAGGGCGAAGGTCACGACCTCCGACAAGGCAGCGCCGGCTAGCGTCTGGCGGACGGTGTCCCGAACCGCCAGTGGATCGTGGCGATAGGCCGGCATCGGCGTGTGCGGTGTGGTGGCCGGCACGAGGTCGTAGCCCCGGACCCGGATCACCTCCTCCGCGATGTCCGCCTCGACGGCCAGGTCGCGTCGCCAGGTCGGGACCGTCGCATCGAGCACCTCGACCTCCGCTTCGATGTCGAGTGGGTCCGTCCCGGCCACGATCCTGACCCGCGTCCCGGGCGCGGCCGGGGCGGTCTCGATCCCGACCCGGGCGAGCAGGGCACGCTGCTCGTCGGCGTCGAGGTCCGTCCCGAGCAGCCGGTTGACCCGCGCCGGCCGGAACGCCACGTGGGCTTGGGGTGGTTCGACCGGGTTCGAATCGATCGCGCCCGGGGCGACCTGTCCGCCCGCCCATTCGGCGATCAGCCGCGCGGTCCGATCGGACCCGAGCCGGGCCAGACGGGACTCCTGGCCCTTCTCGAACCGCAGACTCGCCTCCGAGCGCAGGGCGTAGCGGAAGGCGGTCCGCCGGATGCTGACCGGATCGAAGATGGCCGACTCGATGACGACGTCGGTCGTCCCCTCCCCGATCTCGGATGCCGCTCCGCCCATGACCCCGGCGATCCCGATCGGGCCGGATGGGTCGGCGATCACCAGCGTCTCGGGATCGAGCTCGCGAACCACGTGGTCGAGCGTCTCGAGTCGCTCGCCGGCGCGGGCCCGACGGACGATGATCCGGCCGTCGTGGACCGCGGCCCCGTCGAACGTGTGGATCGGCTTGCCGAGCTCGACCATCACGTAGTTCGAGGCGTCGACGACATTGCTGATGGGTCGCTGACCGGCCGCCAGCAGGCGCATCTGGACCCGCTCCGGCGACGGGCCGATGTGAACGCCACTCACCCAGCGTCCGACGATCCGGGGACAGAGCCCGGAGTCCTCGACCTCGATGCGCAGCCGCTCGGCGGTCGGCCGGCCCGACTCGACCAGATCGGTCGGTGGCATCCGGATGGGCGCCCCGGTCAGCGCGGCGACCTCGCGGGCCAGGCCCACGACCGACAGGACGTCGCCGCGGTTCGGCTTGACGTCGACATCGAGGACCGTATCGCCGTACAGCTCGACGAGCGGCCGCCCGAGCGGCGCGTCGGAGGCCAGGATGAGGATCCCGTCGGCATCGGCGGTGAGCCCGAGCTCGTCGCCCGAGCACAGCATCCCGTTGCTGACGACGCCCATCTTCTCGGTCCGCTCGATCCGCCGGTCCCCCGGCAGGACCGCCCCCGGCAGGGCGACGGGGACACGCTGCCCGACGGCGATGTTCGTGGCGCCGCAGACGATGTCGAGCGGCTCGCCGGCGCCGACGTCGACACGGGTCAGCGACAGCCGATCGGCGCGCGGGTGGCGTTCGACGCTGAGGAGCTCGCCGACGACGACGCTCCGCCAGTCCTCGCCCCAGGCGATGATCCCCTTGACCTCCATCCCGAGCAGGGTCAGCCGCTCGGCGAGCGCCTCCGGCGTCAGCTCGACGTCGACGATCTCGCGCAGCCAGCTCAGCGGCACCCTCATCGGAACTGCTCCAGGAAGCGCAGGTCGTTGTCGAGGAACAGGCGCAGGTCGGTGATCCCGTGTTTGAGCATCTTGATCCGCTCCGGGCCCATCCCGAACGCGAACCCCTGGTAGCGCTCGGGGTCGAGGCCGCCGTAGCGGAGGACGACGGGATGGACCATCCCCGCCCCGAGGATCGTCATCCAGCCCGTCCGCCCGCAGGCAGGACAGCCGACGCCGCCACAGACCAGGCACTCGACATCGAAGGCGACCGACGGCTCCGTGAACGGGTAATAGCCCGGTCGGAACCGCGTCTTCTTGTCGGCGCCATACATCGCCTTGGCGAACTGGTCGAGGAGGCCCTTGAGGTCGCCCATCGTGGTCCCCTCGTCGATCATCAGACCCTCGACCTGGAAGAACTCCGAGCCGTGCGACGCGTCGATCGCCTCGTAGCGAAAGCAGCGGCCCGGCAGCAGGGCCCGGATCGGCGGCTGCGTCGAGCGCATCACCCGGATCTGACCGGGTGACGTGTGGGTCCGCAGGAGATGTCCCTCGACGTCGACGTACAGGGTGTCCCACAGGTCGCGCGCCGGGTGGTCGGGCGGGATGTTGAGCATCTGGAAGTTGGTCAGGTCGTCCTCGATCTCCGGGCTCTCGTAGGTGACGAAGCCGAACTGGCCGAAGATCTCGCCGATCTGTCCCATCGCCTCGATGCTCGGATGGAGGCTGCCACGGCGGAAAGGCCGGCCGGGCGTCGTGACATCGACCGACTCGGCGGCGAGGCGCTCGGTCAGGGCCGAGCCCCGCAGATCCGCGCCGCGTTCGGCGAGCGCGACCTCGATCGCCCCACGAACGGCGTTCGCCACGGCCCCGACGCGCGGCCGATCGTCGGGTGGCAGCGCGCCGATCCCGCGCAGGATCGTCGTCAGGCGGCCCTTCTTGCCCAGGACCTCGAGCTCGAGCGCCTCGAGCGCGGCGACATCCGAGCTGCCGGCGATGGCTGCCAGGGTCTGGTCGCGAAGGGTCTCGAGATCGCGCGTCAGGTCGGCGAGGTCCACGTCCGTCCTTCCATCAGCAGGCCGGGAATCCCGAGCCCTCGAGCGTCGGCGACGTCGAGGGCTTGTCGAGGATGTTCGAAGCTCGCGGGTCGGCGCATCGCCGGGCCGCGATCAGGCGCCTTTCGCGAGCTCGACGATCTTCCCGAACGTCGCGGCGTCCCGGATGGCGAGGTCGGCCAGGATCTTGCGATCGATCTCGACGTCCGCCTTCTTGAGGCCCGCGATGAACTGCCCATAGGTCAGGCCGTTCTGGCGCGCCGCCGCGTTGATCCGGACGATCCACAGCTGACGGAACTGGCGCTTGCGCTGCTTCCGATCGCGAGTCGCGTAGGCGAGGGCGTGGAGGAGCGCCTCGCGCGCCGGCTTGACCAAGCGCGACTTGGCGCCCTTGCGGCCTTCGGCGTCCTGCATGAGG
>DASYJV010000173.1:0-2413 GCA_035996105.1 Candidatus Limnocylindrales bacterium
CTGCCCATCGGCTCGACCGTCGGGCTTGTCTGCGCGTCCGGCCGGGGCTCGGAGAGCATCCGCGAGACCCTGGCCGTGGCGGGGACGAGCGGGGTCGAGATCGTGTCGGCGCTGATCGGCGAGACGGCCGATCTCGAACGCGTCGATCTGACCGCCGACGTCATCCTCATCTCGCGCGAAGCGATGGCCGCCGGTCTCGAGGGGGCGTTCGGCCGGCCCGATCGGATCCGGCCGTGGACCTACGATTTCGATCCGTCGGGGCTGGAGCTCCTACGGCGGGCGATCGAACATGCCGCCGTGAGCCGACCGGTGGAGACCGCCACCACCTGACCGGGCGTGCCATGCTTCCGCGATGCGCGAATCCGCCTGTCGGACCTTCCACATCCGGCGTGAACCGCGAGATCGATACGGCGTCGACCGGCCGCTGATCGGCATCCGCGGCGACCTGGTCGTCGCAGACACGGCGGCCGTGCGCCGCCTCGCCGACCGGATGAACCGCGCCCGCACGCCCGGGACGCCATCTGTCCAGGCCGGCGACATCGGCGCGCTGGGGCTGCTCCACGAGGTCGGCCACCTCCTGATCGCGCGCTACGAGGCCGAGCGGCGGCCGGGCGCGATGCGCGCTGCCCTCGACGACCTCGAGACGCGTCTCGGCCCCGATGCGGGCCGGCTGTTGGATCGGTTCGGCGAGGAATTCCCGGGCCAGGGAGCCGAGGCCGAGCCTCCCCTCCACCGGCTCGAGGAGCTGCTCCTGACCCGGATCTCCAACGAGAACCCGGCGGTCGGGCCGCTCCGCGAGCTCATCGATGACAAGACGCTGGTCGATGGGACCCGCTATCGCGACGCGATCGCCCGTCTCGAGACGACGTTCGCGGCCGGTCCGCCGATCGACGACGCCGGGATGTCGCTCATCGAGCTGATGCGCCTCCCCGCCCGCCATGCCCCGACCTCGCTCGCCGGCCAGCTGCGCTTCATCCGGGCCAACTGGGGGTCGATCCTCGGTCCGAACCTCGAGGCATTGCTGCGCCGGATCGACGTCGCGATCGGCATCCTCGCCGAGGAGGAGCGGGGCCTGCACCTGCGGTTCGGTGGAGGCCGAGGTGGGGGCGGCGGGCCGACCCAGGCACCATCCTTCGGCGGCGCCGCAGAGGAGCGCGAGGCGTTCTCGTCGGATTCGGCGTGGATGCCGCGGGTGGTGCTCATCGCCAAGAGCACCTATGTCTGGCTGGACCAGCTGTCGCGCGCCTATGGTCGCGACATCCGGACGCTCGACGCCATCCCCGACGAGGAGCTCGACACGCTGACCGACCGGGGCATCACGGGGCTCTGGCTCATCGGGCTCTGGGAGCGGTCGAAGGCGTCGGAGAAGATCAAGCGGCTGCGCGGCAACCTCGACGCCGTCGCCTCGGCCTACTCGCTCGATGACTACCGGATCGCCCAGGATCTGGGCGGCGAGGCCGCCTACGCGGGTCTGCGGGACCGCGCCTGGTCGCGGGGCATCCGGCTGGCCAGCGACATGGTGCCGAACCACATGGGCATCGACGCACGCTGGGTGATCGAACACCCGGAATGGTTCCTGTCATTGCCCGAGCCGCCCTACCCGGCCTACACCTACACCGGCCCCGATCTCTCGCCCGACCCGCGGGTCGAGATCGTCCTCGAAGACCACTACTGGGACGACAGCGACGCGGCGGTGGTGTTCAAGCGGGCCGACCGCCAGACCGGTGACGTGCGCTACGTCTATCACGGCAACGACGGCACGAGCTTCCCGTGGAACGACACGGCCCAGCTGGACTTCCTCGACCCGGTGGTCCGCGAGCAGGTCATCCAGACCATCCTCGAGGTCGCCCGGCGCTTCCCGATCATCCGCTTCGATGCCGCCATGGTCCTCGCCAAGAAGCACATCCAGCGCCTCTGGTGGCCCGAACCCGGCTCGGCCGGCGCGATCCCATCGCGCGCGGAGCACGCGATCTCCAGGAACGAGTTCGACCGGCGGATGCCGAACGAATTCTGGCGCGAGGTCGTGGACCGGGTTGCCGCGGAGGTGCCGGACACCCTGCTGCTGGCCGAGGCCTTCTGGCTGTTGGAGGGCTACTTCGTCCGGACGCTGGGGATGCACCGCGTCTACAACAGCGCCTTCATGCATATGCTCCGTGACGAGGACGGTGCCGGCTACCGGAAGGTCATCCGGGACACCATCGAGTTCGACCCGGAGATCCTCGAGCGGTACGTCAACTTCATGAGCAATCCCGATGAAAAGACGGCCCTCGAGCAGTTCGGCAAGGGCGACAAGTATTTCGGGGTCGCGACCGTCCTCGCGACGCTGCCCGGTCTGCCGATGCTCGGCCATGGCCAGGTCGAGGGCTTCGGCGAGAAGTACGGGATGGAATTCCGCCGGGCGATGCTCGATGAG
>DASYJV010000174.1:0-5098 GCA_035996105.1 Candidatus Limnocylindrales bacterium
GACAGCAGGATGGTCTCCCCGGCGAGCAGGAAGTCGATGCGCGCGAACCCCTCGGCGCCGATCGCCCGATACGCGTCGCGCGCGAGCTTCCGGAACGAGGCCCGCTGGCGGTCGGTGAGCTCGGCTCGGGTGGATGTCTCGGACAGACCCGGGGTGTACTTGGCCGCGTAGTCGTAGAACTCGTGGCCCGACACGATCTCGCCCGGTCCGTAGGTCTCGAGATCGCCCGGGCCGTTGCCGATGATCGCGACCTCGAGGTCCCGGGCGCCCGGCACGTAGGTCTCGGCCAGCGCGAGCGTGTCATGCCGGAAGGCCTCGTCGAGCGCGGCGTCGAGCTCGGATGCTTCGCGCACCAGGGTGATCCCGACCGAGCTCCCGAGCCGCGCGGGCTTGACCATGAGCCGCGGCTCGCCGCTGGCCGCGACGAATGCCGCGAGCTCGGCGCGGACGGCGGCCGGGTCCGCCGCCCAGCGCGATGCGTGGATCTCGCGCCAGTCGACGACCGGCAGCCCGATCCCGCGCGCGATCCGCTTGAAGATCGTCTTGTCCATCCCGATCGCGGAGGCGGCAACGCCCGAGCCGGTGTAGGCCAGACCCGCCGCCTCGAGCAGCGCCTGGACGGTGCCGTCCTCACCGAACGGGCCGTGGAGCGCGATCGCCACCACGGGCGCCGGCCGGGTCGCCGCCAGCCGATCGATCGCCGCGCCGACGTGCAGCGGACCCTCGGCCCCCAGCGCGGCGGGGACGTCGTAGTCGGACTGCGGCCGTCCATCGCGTCGGTGGCCGGACGGCAGCCACCACCAGCCACCATCGAGGTCGAGGAGCACCTGTCGGACGTCGTGGCCCTCATCGGCCAGGGCGGCGGCGATGGCGGTCCCGGACACGATCGAGACGTCGTGCTCGGCCGACGGTCCGCCGAGGAGGACCACGACCGGCGGACGACCCGTCACGCGGCAAGCTCCCAGCCGGCCCAGTCGCCGACGAATTCGACCTCGAAGGCGAGACTGACGCCATGGCGCGCCAGGACCTCGGCACGCACGCGCTCGGCCAGACTGCGGACGTCGGTGGCGGTCCCCTTCTGGTCGTTGACGATGAAGTTGGCGTGCTTCTCCGAGACGACCGCGCCGCCGATCCGCGTCCCCTTGAGGCCGGCCGCCTCGATGAGCCGGCCGGCCGAATCGCCCTCCGGGTTCCGGAACACGCTCCCGGCCGAGGGCAGCCCGAGCGGCTGGTGAGCCTGCCGCCAGTGTCGGATCTCGTCGAGCCTCGCCTTGATCGTGTCGGGGTCCGCGGGGACCAACTCGAACGTCGCCTCGATGACGACATCGCGGGGCGCGGCAGGGTCGACGGGCGATGCCTTGAACCGGCTGTCGCGATAGGCGAGTCCGAGCTCGGCGGTGGGGACGATCCGCTCGGTGCCGTCCGCGTCGAGCACGCGTGCCGACGCGAGCACACCGGCGACGTCGGCGTCATGGGCCCCGGCATTCGCCCAGACCGCGCCGCCGACGGTGCCCGGGATCGCCAGGCCGAACTCCAGCCCGGTCAGCCCGGCCCGCTGGCTCTCGGTCGCGGCGCGCGCCATCTGGACTCCCGCCTCCGCGGTGTAGGACGTCCCGCTGGTGCGCGAGCCCTCGGCCCGCACCTGGATCACGAGTCCACGGACACCGCGGTCGGCGATGACCAGGTCACTCCCCCGCCCGAGCACGAAGTGGGGCAAGCCTCGGGTCCGGGCGAAGCGCACCAGGGCGCGCAGCTCATGGGCGTTGTGGACGGTCGCGAACAGGTCCGCTGGCCCGCCGACACGCATCGTCGTGAAGCGGGCCAGAGGCTCGTCGCGCGACGTCTTGACGCCGATCCGGCGCTGGATGTCCGTCCCCGTCGAGATCGCGTCGAAGCCGGCGATCACGACGCCCCTCCCCGGGCCAGCCGCTCGATCTCCGCCTCGTCCGGGAACGGCTCGCGGCTGGCCGCCGCCAGGACGAGCTCGGCGACCGCGTGGGCGGCACCGGGTCTGCCGAGCGACCGCGTCGCTGCCGACATCGCCGCGTGGTTCGGCCCGTCGAGCAGCAGCCGGGCCGCATCGAGCAGCGCGTCCGCGTCGAGGTCCTCGTCGTCGATGAGCCGGGCCGCGCCGGCCTCGACCAGGCTGGCCGCGTTGGCCCGCTGATGGCCCGCGGCATGCGGATACGGAACGACGACCATCGGCAGCCCCATGGCGGTGACTTCGGCGAGCGTCGATGAGCCGCCCCGACCGACGACGAGGTCCGCCGCGGCCAGCGCGGCAAGCATCTCGTCGCGCAGGAAGGGATACGGGCGATAGCGCCGGCGGCCGGCGACGGAAAGCGCTTCCCGCGCCGCGAGCGCCGGGGCGTAGCCCTCGTCGCCGGTCACATGGATCACGGTCACCAGCTCGACGAGCCGGGGCAGGGCATCGGCGACCGCGGCGTTGAAGCGCCGGACGGCCTGCGACCCGCCGAAGATCAGCAGGACCGGCTCGTCGGGGGCGATGTCCATCCGCTGTCGGGCCGCGACGCGGTCGATCACCCCGATCTCGCGGATGGGCGTCCCGGTCACGAAGCACGGTCGGCCGGGCGCGGCACCGCCAAGCGCACGACAGGTCGCCTCGAAGGAGACGGCCAGCGCGGTGGCCAGCCGGGCCGTCGCGCGCACCGACCGACCGGGGACGACGTTGCCCTCCCACATCACCACCGGGATCCGCAGCGGGGCCGCGGCCATCAGCACCGGGATCGCGACATACCCGCCGGTGGTGAAGATCGCGTCCGGACGCTCGCGCGCGAGTACGGCAGTCGCCTGCGGGACGGACAGACCGAGTCGGATCGGGTCAAGCACGGCATGGACATCGGCTTCGGTCGTGCGCAGCGAGCGCGCCGCGAGACGGCGCAGCGGGATTCCGGCCGCCGGGACGAGGGTCGCCTCGAGTCCCCGGTGACCGCCAAGCCAGCGCAGCTCCGGCGCGTCAGGGTTGGCGCTGAGCGACCGTGCGACGGCCAGTGCCGGGTAGATGTGTCCGCCCGTTCCGCCCGCCGCGATCAGCACTCGCATCGTCGTTCCACGTCCCCTTGTCCACGGTCTCGCGCGAGATCGAGAGCAGGATCCCGACCGCGGCGAAACTGATGATGAGGGATGAGCCGCCGGCGCTGATGAACGGCAGCGTGATCCCGGTGATCGGCAGCAGTGCCACGACCACCCCGATGTTGATGAATGCCTGGAGGCACAGCCAGGCCGTGATACCCGCTGCGAGCAGGGCGCCGAAGGTGTCCGGCGCACCAAGGGCGACCCGGACGCCGCAGTAGGCCAGCAGCAGGAAGAGCGTGATGACCACGATGGCGCCGATCATCCCGAACTCCTGGCCGATCTCGGCGAAGATGAAGTCGTTGAACGCATTGGGCACGAAGACCTTGCTCTCGCCGAGACCCGTCCCGAACAACCCGCCGATCCCCAGCGCGAGCAGGCCCTGGACCGTGTGGAAACCCTCGCCCAGCCGATCCAGCCAGGGGTTCTGCCAGATCCGGATCCGGTCGAGCTGATAGCCGCGGAGACCCACCGTGATCATCGCGAGTCCGGCGCCGGAGACCATCACCGCGAGGTGCATGAGATTGGCGCCGGCGACGAAGAACATCGTGAACGCCGTGAGCGTGATGACCATGGTCGTGCCGAGGTCGGGCTCCTTGAACACGAGCGCGGCGACCGGGGCCAGGATGACCAGGAACGGCACCGTGCCGGCCCAGAAGCCGCTGACCCGCTGGCCGCGCTTCGCGAACCAGTGGGCGAGGTAGACGACGAGGGCCAGTTTCGCGAACTCGGCGGGATGGATGGCCGGCAGGGGTCCGAGCTTGAGCCAGCGCGCCGAGCCGCCGACGACGATGTTGAACTGGGGCACGAAGACGAGCACGAGCAACGCCAGCGCGAGCAGGTAGAACGGCACAGAGGCCAGGCGGAGGTAGCGGTAGTCCACCCGCATCATCACGGCCATCGCGACGATCCCGAGGATGGCCCACTGGATCTGGGGACCGACCGTGGCGAAGGTGTCCGCGCCCTGCGACATGTAGCCCCGGAGCGCGGACGACGAGTAGACCATCAGGATGCCGATGGCCGTCAATGCGACGACCACCACGAGGATGATGTAGTCGGCCTGGTGCCGCTCGCGCCGGACGGCTCCGGCCCGACTCCTGACCGGCGTCCGGTTGGCGGCGCCGCGGTCCTCGCGCTGAGGCTGGGCCGGCTCGCGGCGAAGCCGTTCCAGGCGCGGGATCGGCGGCGCGAGGTTCATCGGTCGCCTCGAGGCTCGTCGGATCGCGCGTCCGCCCGGGCCGCGGCAAGCGCCGCGACCGATGCCTTGAAGGCACGCCCGCGAGCGGCATAGTCGACGAACATGTCGAAGCTCGCGGCCGCGGGGCTGAGCAGCACCGTGGCCGGCCCCGCCGTGGGCCTCCCGCCCGACGAGCCGCCGCGGAGCGTCTCGCGGGCGATCGCGTCCGCGCGCCGGACCGCATCGTCGAGGTCCACGGCCCGCTCGGTGCGCGCGAGCCCGGCAGCCCGGAACGACGCTTCGAGGGTCGGCCCGCTCTCACCCATGAGCACGGCCGCCACCGCGCGCTCCGCGACGACCGGGGCAAGGGCGTCGAGGTCGATGCCCTTGTCGCGACCCCCGGCGATCAGCACGATCGGCGGCTCGAAGGCGCGCAGCGCCGCCTCGACGGCATCCGGCTGGGTGCCCTGCGAGTCGTTGACGAACCGGACCCCGTCGATGAGGCCGACCGGTTCGAGACGGTGTTCGACCCCGGTGAACGCCGCCGCCGCCGCCCGGATCGCGTCGGGCGCGACGCCGAACGCGAGCGCGGCGCCGACCGCCGCCAGCGCATTGGAAACGTTGTGGGCGCCGGGGATGGCGAGCTCGGCGACCGGCATGATCCGGCCCGCCGGCCCGGTCGCGGCGACGCCTCCGCCGGCGAGCGCCAGCCGCTCGACGCCGTCCGCGACGATCCAGCCTTCGACCAGCCCGAGCCCGCCGGCGGACGGCCGATCCCGCCGGTAGCGGATGGTCCGGGCGCTCGTCGCGGCGCCGTACGAGGCGACG
>DASYJV010000175.1:0-2463 GCA_035996105.1 Candidatus Limnocylindrales bacterium
GAGCCGATCAGGCTGACCGTGCGTGCGGGACGCATCGCCGCGATCGAACGGATCCAGGTGTCCTCGGACCAAGCGTGGATCGCGCCTGGCTGGCTCGACCTTCAGATCAATGGCTTCGACGGCCACGACCCGAATGCGGCCGATGCTGACGCGAGCACGACCGAGGCGATGGTCCACGCGATCTGGCGATCGGGCGTCGGCGGCTTGTGCATCACGATCTGCACCGAGGCTGAGGCCCACATGCTCCAAGCGCTCGAGGCGGTCGCGGCCGCCTGCGACGCGGATCCACTCGTCGCCGAAGCGGTCGTCGGGATCCACGTCGAAGGTCCACACATCGCGCGCGAGGACGGCCCGCGCGGCGCCCATCCGCTCCGCCACGTCCGCCCACCCGATGTAGCGGAATACCGCCGATGGCAGACGGCGGCCCGTGGCCGGATCCGGATCATCACGTTATCGCCGGAGTACGACGAGGCCGTCCCCTACATCGAGGCGATCAGCGCCGATGGGGTCGTCGCGTCGATCGGTCACACCGCGGCCACCTCCGACCAGATCCGCGCCGCCGTCGACGCCGGCGCGCGCTGGTCGACCCACTTGGGAAATGGCGCGCACGCGACCATTCGGCGTCACCCCAACTACATCTGGGATCAGCTCGCCGAGGACCGCTTGAGCGCTGGGTTCATCTTCGACGGCCACCACCTTCCGCCGGCCGTCATGAAGAGCATGGTCCGAGCAAAGGGCATCGATCGCAGTGTCCTGGTCAGCGACGCCCTGTTCGTTGCGGGACTCGCGCCAGGCATCTACGCGCTCCCGGACGGCGCGGCGGTGGAGCTTCTGCCATCGGGCCGGCTTGGGCTCCATGGGACGCCGTACCTGGCCGGCGCGGCCGCGCCGTTGCCGGTCTGTGTCGGCAACGCCGTTCGCCACGCCGGCGCGAGCCTGTCCGACGCGGTCCGGATGGTCACCAGCAACCCTTCCCGACTGCTGGGATTGCCTATCGACGCCGGCCACGAGCGTCTCCAGATCGGGTCGGTCGCCAATCTGACCGTCTTCCGAGGATCCCCCAACGACACGGAGGTCAAGGTCGTCAAGACCGTCGTCGCCGGCCAGGTGGTCCACGACGCCGACGCTGGCTGAACCCGGCGACGTCGCGATGAACGGCCGAAACGGACTCATGGGGTCGTGGGACCTGGTCGCCGACGGTCGTGATGGCTCGGGTCACGACCGCCATGCTCGCGCGGGCGGTGGTGTCGTATTCGGACCGTCGAGCGATCCGCGTGTGACGCGTTCGGTCGCCCGGTTCGGCCCCGAGGCGAGCCGACTGGAGCTGGATGGCCCGGCGATCGGCGAAGCGGACTTCACGCTGACCGCGTGGGTCCTGGTCCCGCAACGCTCGCGATCGACCATCGGGGACGCCGTCGCGATGTTCGATCCGGTCGAGCGGCGAGGTTTCTCGCTCGGCGTCAACCATAGCGCTCCGTGTGGGACGCACGGCAATGATCGAAACTTCTTCTTCGGGATCGATGCTGGAACCGAGCCAAGATGGACCGACCACGGGACGCCCGGAGCCGCGACGATCATGGTCTGCGCCCTCGCGGTCCACGAGGGAGACCTCTACGCTGCGACCTGGGAGGCTGGGACGGAGCAGGTCGGACACGTCTATCGGCTGGAGGCCGACCGGTGGGTGGACTGCGGGACGCCCTGGAACGCGAACGCGGTGACCCGCCTGGCGGTCCACGATGGCCGGCTCTACGCGGCGACCTCGAGGCTGCGCGGCGGCGGCTCCGGGATGCCCGATTCGGTCAACCAGAAGGTCGGCGGGCGCGTCCTCCGATACGAGGGCGGACGCGATTGGTCGGATCGCGGGCAGCTCGAAGGCGCGGACTCGATCGCCGGCCTCGTGCCGTTCGATGGAGATCTCTACGCGATCCCGATGTATTCCGAAGGTGTGTTCCGCCTGACCGGCTCGAGCGGCTGGGTGTCGTGCGGCACCCCCGGTCGCCGTCTTTTGGCGCTGGGCGTTCATGCGGGGTTCCTGTACGGGCTCGGCAACGACCACGCGGACGTCGTGTCGGCGATCGCCCAGACCGCCGCGGGGCACGTCGTCGCGGCCCGCTCCGAGGAGGGCGGTGGCGGCGTGTTCCGCCACGATGGCGATCGATCGTGGACGAGCCTCGGCCTCCAGCCCGAGACGACCCAGGTCTATTCACTCGAGACATATGGCGATGAGGCCTACATCGGCACGTGGCCGCACGGCCTCGTCTTCCGGCACGTCGGGGGCCAGCGCTGGGAACCATGTGGAACCCCCGGCGACGAGACCGAGGTCATGAACCTGCTTGCCTACAACGGCCAGCTGTACGCGGGAACGCTGCCGGGCGCAGAGGTCCATCGATTCGACGGAGCAGCACGCTGGACCATCGTCGGAAAGCTCGACCGGACGCCAGACGTGCGTTACCGACGGGCTGC
>DASYJV010000176.1:0-19667 GCA_035996105.1 Candidatus Limnocylindrales bacterium
CTGGCGGGCGGAGCCGCCTCGACTGGAGCCTGATCGTCATGCCTCAGATCAACGGCCGGGATATCCGCACAGTGGTCATCGCCTGCGATGCGGGGATGGGCAGCTCCGTCATGGTCGCCAGCCAGATGCGGCAGCGTCTCAAGAAGTACGACGTGGCGGTGGAGCACCTGCCCGTCAATTCGATCCCCGCCGACGCCCAGGTCGTGGTCTGTCACGCGGGTCTCGCGGCACGCGCCCAGGGGATGGCCCCGGGCGCGGTCGTGGTCCCGTTCCAGATCTTCATGGGCGATCCGGCATTCGAGCGGGTCGAGTCGGCGATCAGGGACGGAGGTGTCCTTGCCAGCTGACCCGGCCGCCCCATCGCCTGCCACCGGCGTCCTGGTTCGCGAGGCCATCCGACTGGCGCAGCACGCCGACGACAAGTGGGATGCGCTGCGCCAGTCGGGAGCGCTCCTGGAGGGCCTCGGAGCGGTCGAGCCAGGCTATGCCGACGCGATCCTGGAGCGCGAAGGCCAGATCTCCACGTATATGGGCGAAGGCGTCGCCATCCCCCATGGCACCGACGCGGCCCGCGCCCTCGTGCGACGGACCGCGCTCGGCTTCCTCCAGTATCCCGATGGCGTCGATTGGGATGGCGAGACCGTCTACCTGTGCATCCCCATCGCCGCGAGCGGCGACGAGCATGTCGGGGTCCTGTCGGCGCTCGCCGAGGTCCTGGTCGATGGCGACAGTGCCGCTGCCCTTCGGGCCGCGACCGATGTCGACGACGTCCTGGCACGCCTGAACCCGCGCGATGGCGTCGGGGCCGAGGAGCACGGCAGGTGAAGGTCGCTCGCTTCTACGCGCCCGGCGATATCAGGATCGAGGAGGTCCCGGAACCGTCGCCGGGGCCGAACGAGGTCAAGATCCGGGTCCGCAACTGCTCGACATGCGGGACCGACGTCAAGATCTACCGGTCCGGCCATCAGAACATCGATCCGCCACGGATCATGGGTCACGAGATCGCCGGCGAGGTCGTCGAGATCGGAGCCGCCGTGGGACCGGCCGGCGACGGCCGTCGATGGGCGGTCGGCGATCGGGTCCAGGTCATCGCCGCAGTTCCCGACGGCACCTGCCCGGACTGCCTCCGCGGCTGGATGACCATCTGTCCGAACCAGACGTCGATCGGCTACCAGTACGAAGGCGGCTTCGCCGAGTACCTCATCGTCCCGGAGCAGGTGCTTCGGGTCGATGGCCTCAATCGGATCCCCGACGGGGTCGGGTTCGACGAGGCGTCGGTCGCCGAGCCGTTCGCCTGCGCGATCAACGCGCAGGAGCTCGCTCGAGTCGGCCCCGGGGATGACGTCGTCGTCATCGGGGCCGGCCCGATCGGCTGTCTCCACGTGCGGCTGGCACGCGCCCGTGGCGCGGCGCGGGTCTTCCTCGTCGAGCTCAGCCGCCAACGGCTCGACATGTCGGCCGCCGTCGTCGCGCCGGACGCGGCCGTCGCCGGCAGCGAGACCGATCCGATCGAGGCGGTGCTCGAGCTCACCGCGGGCCGTGGCGTTGACGTGGCCATCACGGCGGCCGCTTCCGGAAAAGCGCAGGAGGACGCCCTCCGGATGCTCGCCCGACGTGGCCGGCTGTCGTTCTTTGGCGGCTTGCCCAAGGACCAGCCGACGATCACCCTTGTTTCGAACCTCGTGCACTACCGCGAGCTGACGATCGTCGGGGCGAATGGATCAAGCCCGGCCCACAACAAGCAGGCGCTCGGCCTGATCGCCACGGGCAAGGTGCCGGTCAAGGATCTGATCACGCATCGTCTGCCTCTGGACGGCGTCCTCGAGGCGATCGGGATCGTGTCGCGCGGCGAGGGGATCAAGGTCACGATCGAGCCCTGACCCGGGATCGGACCGGCAGCGACCGGGTGGATGGAGGACACGCATGGCGCAGCGCCAGGTCATCGTCGGCTCCCGGATCGGCTTGCATGCCCGACCGGCGGCCCTATTCGTCAAGGCGGCCACGGAACAGTCGGTCCGGATCACGATCCGCAAGGGCGACGGCGCGCCGGTCGACGCCCGCAGCATCCTGCGAGTCCTTGCGCTCGGCGCCAGGAACGGCGACACGGTGACGCTGGAGGCCGATGGCGAAGGTGCGACCGAAGCGCTGGAGGCCGTCGCCCTCGTGGTCGCGGAAGACCACGACGACCCCGCCTGATCCGACGCGTATGACCGTCGACAGAGCCTTGCCGCCGACGACCGCGGCGCCGCCGACGACCACGGCGCCGGCGCTGCTCCAGGGCATCGGCGTCTGTCCCGGTCGTGTCGCCGGACCCGTGGCCCGCATGGGTCCACGTCCGCGGCTGCCCGCCGAACGGCCTGAGGTCCTCGAACCCGATGCGGAGGCCGTCGCGGCGATCGCCGCACTGGCCGCCACGGCCCAGGATCTCGAGCGACGCGCGGCGGCGACCACCGTGCCGGGTGCCGCCGAGGTCCTCGAGGCGACCGCGATGATCGCCAGTGACCCATCGTTGGAGGAGGCGATCCGGTCGGCCGTCGCCAAGGGGGAACCAGCCGCCTGGGCGGTCGATCGGGCCATGGACGGCTTCCGGGCGATGCTCCTCGATCTCGGTGGCTACATGGCGGAGCGGGTCGGCGATCTTGACGACGTCCGCGATCGAGCCGTCGCCCGGCTGCTCGGGCTGCCGCTGCCCGGCGTGCCCGAGCGGGACACCCCGTTCATCCTCGTGGCCGACGATCTCGCCCCGGCCGACACCGTCACGCTGACACCCGAGCGCGTGCTCGCGCTCGTCACGCTGAGGGGCGGACCCACCAGTCATACCGCGATCCTGGCCCGCAGTCTCGGCCTGCCGGCGGTGGTCGCCTGCGCCGCGGCCGAGTCCCTGCTCGAGGGGGAGCTCGTCGAGGTCGACGGCGGCACGGGACAGGTGCGCGTGGGGATCGCGCGTGCCGAGGCGGAGGAGGTCAATCGCCTCGAAGGCCAGCGCCGCGCCCAGCGGGCCGCCAGCCATGGCCCCGGCCGGACCGCGGACGGCCACCCGGTCGCACTGTTGCTCAATATCGGCGATTCCGCCGGGGCGGCCGCTGTCGCCAGGGTCGAAGCGGAGGGCGTCGGCCTCTTCCGGACGGAGTTCCTGTATCTCGATCGGCAGGACGCGCCGGCGGTCGATGAGCAGGTCGCCCTCTACATCGGCGTCTTCCAGGCGATGTCCGGCCGCAAGATCGTCGTCCGGACGCTCGATGCGGGGGCCGACAAGCCCCTCCCGTTCCTCACCCAGGACGGCGAGCCGAACCCGGCCCTCGGCGTCCGCGGCCTGCGCACCGCGCGACGCTCACCCGAGATCCTGATCGATCAGCTTGATGCTCTCGCGCTCGCCCAGCAGGCGACCGGGGCGGTCGTCTGGGTCATGGCGCCGATGGTCGCCACGGCTGGCGAGGCGAAATGGTTCACCGACCTCGCGCACGCACACGGGTTGCCCATCGCGGGGGCGATGGTCGAGGTCCCCGCCGCCGCCCTGCGCGCTACGGATCTGCTCCGCCACGCCGACTTCCTCAGCATCGGGACCAACGATCTCTCGCAGTACACGCTGGCCGCCGACCGGATGGCCGGCGAGCTCGCCGACCTGCTCGACCCATGGCAGCCGGCGTTGCTCGACCTGATCCGGATGACGGCCGAGGCCGGGCTCGCCGCGGGCAGATCGGTCGGTGTCTGTGGCGAGGCCGCCGCGTCGCCGCGGCTGGCCCCGGTGCTCGTCGGGCTCGGCATCACCAGCCTGTCGATGTCGGCCTCCGCGGTCGCAGATGTCCGCGACGCCCTGGCCGGCGTCACGCTCGCGGATTGCCGCGAGCTCGCCCGCGTGGCGCTGGCAGGGTCGCCGTCCGCCTGAGGCGGTTCCTGTACCGGGGCGACAGACTTCTAGACATCACAGGCCCTCCGGAGCGATACTCCTCGCTATGAGTGGGCAACCGACTGGCGGTCGTCTCCGGATGGGCCAGGCAGCCGAGATGCTCCAGGTCTCGGTCGAGACGCTGCGCCGCTGGGAGGCCGAAGGACGGCTCCAGATGGTCCGCTCCGACGGCGGTCAGCGCCTGGTCGATGTCGAGGAGGTCGCGCGCCTCCTCGATGCGCGACGCAAGACCTCCACGGATCGCCCGATCGTCGCCCAGTCGGCGCGCAACCGCTTCCCGGGCATCGTCACCAGGATCGAACGGGATGGTGTCGCTGCCGTGGTCGAGGTCATCGCCGGCCCGCATCGGCTCGTCAGCCTGATGACGGCCGAAGCCGTCGAGGAGCTCGATCTCAAGGTCGGCGACGAAGCGGTCTGCGTCGTCAAGTCGACGAACGTCATCGTCGAGATCCCATCGGCCAGGGAGCCCCGCGGATGAACGCTCGGCTGGCCTCGCTGGTCGCGATCTTGATCCTGATCGTGGCCGCCTGTTCGAATGGCGCCAGCGTCACGAGTCCCTCCGTCCCGCCAAGCACCGGGCCGGCCGTGGACCTGACCATCTACGGCGCGGCATCGCTCAAGAGCGCGCTCGAGACGGCGAAGGCCGCGTACACGAGCTCCCATCCGGGGACGACGCTGACCATCTCGACCGACGCATCGTCGACGCTCGAGACGCAGATCGAACAGGGCGCACCGGCCGACGTCTTCCTCTCGGCCGATACCGCGAACCCGAAGAAGCTCGTGGACAGGATGCTGGCCGCCGCTGCGCCGGTCACCTTTGCCCGCAACAAGCTGACGGTGATCGTGCCGACCTCGAACCCGCGCTCGATCATGTCGCCCGCCGATCTGGCCAGGTCCGGCGTCAAGGTCATCGCCGCGGGCGACGCAGTGCCGATCACGAAGTACGCGACGGCGCTGGTCGCGAACCTGGCAAAGGAGGCCGGCTACCCGGCGAATTACGTTGCCGGGTACACGGCGAACACCGTCTCCCGCGAGGACAACGTCAAGGCTGTGGTGGCCAAGATCGAGCTGGGCGAGGGCGACGCGGCGATCGTCTACGTCACCGATGCGACCAGCTCCGCCAAGGTCAGGACGATCGACGTCCCCGAGTCTGCGAATGTCATCGCGACCTACAACGGCGTGGTCCTCAAGGCCTCGAAGCACGCGCCAGCCGCCAGCGACTTCCTCGCCTGGTTCGCCGGCCCCGCAGGTCAGGCGATCCTGGGCAAGCTCGGCTTCCTCCCGCCCTCGTGATCGAGGACGCCCGGTGGCGTCGTCCGGCGGTCGCTCATCCCGGGTCGGGGGCGCGAGGTCGGGGACGCTGGACCGCAGGATCGCTCGGGGCGGCGAGCGCGCTCCTGGCGCTGTTCCTCGGGCTGCCCGTCCTCGTCCTGGTGGTCAGGTCGATCGTCGACGGCTCGCTGGCCACCGCGGTCGCCTCGCGGATCGTCCTCGATGCGCTGTTGCTGAGCCTCGTCACGACGGCCGTCAGCCTGGTCATCACGGTGACGTTCGGGCTGCCGCTGGCGTTCGCACTCGCGCGCCGCCGGTTCCGGGGGAAGGGCCTGCTCGAGGCGATCATCGACCTGCCGATCATCTTGCCGCCTTCGGTCGCCGGGCTGGCCCTGCTCCTCGTCTTCGGCCGCCGCGGTCTGCTGGCGCCAGCGTTCGACGCGCTTGGCATCTCCATCTCGTTCACCACCGTCGCGGTCGTCCTGGCGCAGACGTTCGTGTCGGCGCCGTTCTTCATCCGTTCGGCCAGGACCGGGATCGCGGGCGTGGATCGCGACCTGGAGGACGCCGCGCGGGTCGATGGCGCATCGGAGCGGCAGCTGTTCCGCTCGATCACGATACCGCTCGCCGGTGCGGCGCTGGCGGCCGGGCTGGTGATGAGCTGGGCGAGGTCGCTCGGTGAGTTCGGGGCCACGATCATGTTCGCCGGGAATGTCGAGGGCCGGACCCAGACGCTCCCGCTCGTGGTCTATTCCCAGTTCCAGGGCGGCGACCTTGACGGATCGGTGGCGGCCGCCGCCATCCTCGTCCTTGCCGGGTTCGGGGTCCTCGTGGCGGTGCGCGTCTTCCGGTGGGGCCGGATCCTCGACACCCGCGGCCTCGGCTGAGCCGCCGGGGCCGTCTCCAGGGCCACGCCCGGGCCCACGCGGGTCGTCCGACGGATCAGGGCGCCCAGGGCTGCATCGAGATGTCGGCCGGCATCCCCGGGCCGTTGCACGGGGGCACGGTGGCGTCGGTCGGTGAGAATGGCGCCGCGACGATGCGGGAGCCGCTGGCAAGCACGAAGGCGACGCTCACCGGGGCCGCGGGTGGCTGGCCACAGTAGTTGCCGTCCTGGACGAGGGTCTTGAGCAGGCCGCCTGGCGCGATCGTCAGCCGAGGATCCGGCGAGGCGGGTGCCGGCCCGTTGATGAGCGTGAGCCCGTGGCCATCGACCAGCTGCGGCCGGTCGACCGCCGAGATCGTGCACGGGCCGGTTCCCGTGTTCCGCAGCTCGACGTGGGCGGTCCGGTGGCCGGCGGCGCCCTCCCACAGCGTGACCCGGGCCGCCAGCTGGGCCGGGGCGCACTCCGTGATCAGGATCGCCGGGCTGGCAACCGGCGTGGCAACGCTCGTCGCGGACGGTGTCGCGGCGGGTGTCGCCGGCACGACCGCCACGGGTGAAGGCGAGGCGGCTCCACCGACGACACCGGGCCCCGGACGGTTGACGAAGAGCAACGCGCCGACGGCGAGTCCGACGACGATGGCGACGCCTGCGACGAGGCGGGCAAGACCGAGCATGGGAGCGGCCCTCCAAGGGGCACGCCAGGCGCCCCGCCGTTGTGGGATGGACGGGACGGCGGCGATGACGGTGTCGAGGACCTGGCGTGGAGCGGCCGTGGGGCCGTCCTCGAGCCAGTCCCCCAGCTTGTCGTCGAACGTCGGCGGCTGAGTCATGCGGTCCGCTCCTTTGGATCGGTACTTCGAGCGTCCGCCTCGATCGCGGCGCGCAACTGTCGGGTCGCGTAGTGGAGTCGGGACCGAGCGGTCCCGACGGGGATCTCGAGCGTCTCGGCGATCTCGGTGAGCTGATAGCCGAGGTAGTGATGCAGCACCAGGACCGCCCGTTGTTCGGGCGAGAGCCGGCGGAACCCGCGCTCGAGCTCGTCGCGGTCGGCGATCGAGCTCGCCGCGTCCGGGGTCGTGGCTCGGTCGGACGGGATGAGCCGGACCCCGGACGACCAGCGTCGGTCCCGGTCCGCTTCTGCGTAACAGGCTCGTACCACGAGCCGATGGAGCCAGGCCTCGAACCGCTCGGGGTCGCGCAGGCTCGGCAGATCGCGCCAGGCGCTCAGCAGCGCCTGTTGGGTCGCATCCTGGGCGAGGTGCATGTCGCGCAGGATCCGATACGCCACGGCGTACGAGCGGTCGACTGAGCCGGCCGCCAGTTGCGCGAACGCATCCTGATCGCCGCCCTGCGCTCGTTCGACGAGACCAGCCTGCATGTCGGCTCCTGCCCTGGGCTGCCCGTCTGGCTGCCCTACCGAGTATGGAACCCGGCGGTCAGAAAACGTTCAATCCAGCTGGCCATCCGACCCGCTCGCGTGGCCTGCGAGGCGGCTGCGTTGGTCGAGGACGTACAGCAGGCCGAGCGAGGGCGCGATGGCCAGCCCCGCCACCACGAACACGATCAGCAGGGCTCCGAGTGAGCCGGTCGGCGCGGCGGCGTCGGCGAGCGACAGGGCGCCGGGCAGGATGTCGGGGTACTGCGCGACGCCCCAGCCCCAGATCACGCAGACGACCGCACCGACCGCCAGCACCCTCGTCCCGCGCGGGCGTCGGCTCCTGAGGAGGAGCAGCGCGCTCGTCCCAAGGACCGCCGACGCGAGGATGAGCGGCCAGCCGCGGCGCATCAGCTCTTCGGCCAGGATGGGCGCATCGGCCTTCAGGACCACGATCCCGGCCAGTGCGATGGCGCCGGCCACGACGGCTGCCAGCGTCGCACGACGCAAGAAGTAGGCGACGAGCTCGGGCTGGGCGCGCCGCCGGGCGTCGGCGACCAGGAAGACCGCGGCGAGATACGCGCAGGTCGCGATCGCCAGCAGCCCGACCAGGATCGACGTCGGGTTCAGCCAGCTGGTCCATGGGTCGCCGGCCGCGTTCCCCGCCGGCACCCGGCCGCTCGCGATCGCCCCGCCGGCCGCTCCGAGGAAGAACGGTGTGACGACCGACGAGATGGCGAAGACGGCGCTCGCGGTGCGTCGCCCGCGGTCGCCGGTGGCGAGCGGCCGGAAGGCGAAGGCCGCGCCGCGGAGGACGATCCCCAGCGCGGCGAGGGTCAGCGGGATGAACAGCGTCGACATGATCGCCGCGAAGGCCGGCGGGAAGGCCGTCCACAGGATGACGAGGTCGAAGATGAGCCAGGTGTGGTTCGCCTCCCAGACCGGCCCGATCGAATCCGCGATGAGGGCCCTGGGGCCGGCGCCCCGGTCCGCACCGCCGGCAGCGAGGTCCCAGAACCCCGCCCCGAAGTCCGCGCCACCGAAGACGGCGTAGGCCGTCAGACCGAGCCACAAGGTGACGGCGGTCACCTGGAGCGCGGTCACGACGGCGGAGCTCCGGGCCGCCGGCGCGGACCGTACGGGATCGATTCGTCGACGGTCGTCTCACCGAGCGCACGACCGCCTGCCCGGTCGTCCTGTGCTGCCCAGCGGCGCGCGAGCGCTCGCAGCGCGATGAGCGTCACGACGCCGAGTCCCGCATAGAGCCCGACCACGGCGACGAACGTCGTCTGCACGCCGGGCGCGCGGGTCACGGCATCGGCCGTCCGGAGGATCCCGAAGACGACCCAGGGCTGCCGGCCCACCTCGGTGACGATCCAGCCCGACTCGAGCGCGATGACCGCCCCCATGCCTGCCACCGACGCGGCCAGCAGGAACCAGCGAGCGCTTGCGTAGTCGCGCTTCCGTCGGCGGAGCAGGAGTCCCCAGGGACCGAGGAACACCAGCGCCGTGCCGATGCCCACCATCGCGTTCCAGGCGAGGTGGACCATCGCCGTCGGCGGTCGTTCATCGGCCGGGATCGAGTCGAGCCCGGGGATGACGGTATCTGGGCCCCCACCGGCGAGGATCGAGGCGAGGTTTGGGATCTGGATCGCGCCGACGACTCGTCCATCGATCAGGATGCCGCCGATCGTCTCGGGCTGGTTGGGCCCGCTGGTTGTGATCAGCTCCATCGCCGCGAACTTGGCGGGCTGGTCGGCGAGCACCCCGCGCACGGCGATGTCGCCGACAGCCACCTGGAGGGGCGCCGCCGCCGCGGCGATGGCGAACGGGATGAGAAAGCCGAGCCGGACATACCGGTCGCGGTGGCCGCGGAGCAGCCCGAGGGCATAGACCGAGGCGAGCAGGAAGCCCGTCACCATGTAGGCCGCCAGCAGCATGTGCGGGACCTCGTAGAACGTGGCCCGATTGAAGATCACCTCGATCGGCGTGACCGCGGCGACCCGGCCGTCCGCCCCGAGCACGAAGCCCGCCGGCTGGTTCATCCAGGCATTCGCCGCCACGACCGAGAACGTGCCGCCGATCCCGGCGACGGCCACCGGGATCCCGCTGAGCAGATGCGCCCTGGGCGACAGCCGGTCCCAGCCGTAGCTGTAGATGGCGATGAAGATCGCCTCGAGGAAGAAGAACAGGCCTTCGATCGCGAACGGGAGACCGAAGGCGCCGCCGAAGCGGCCCATCAGGACCGGCCAGAGGAGACCCATCTCGAACGACAGGACCGTTCCCGTCACCGCGCCGACCGCGAACGTCACCGCCATGACCGTCGACCAGCGGCGCGCGAGCAGCAGTGCCGCTGGATCCCGTCGCCTGAGGCCGATCGCGTTGGCGATCAGCACCATCGTCGGCAGGCCGACCCCGAGACAGGCCAGCACGATGTGAAACCCCAGGGTGAAGGCCATCTGGGATCGTGCCGCGAGCAACTGCGGGCCGAGATCGTCGATCATGCTTCCATATGGTCGCATCCCGGTCGCCTAGAATGGCCACCCGCGTCGCCGCCACCGGACATCCGACACGCCCCAGGGTCGCGACAGGGCAGGAGGATCGCTTGAGCACGCAACCGGGCGCCGCGCGCGTCGTGGTCATCGGCGCCGGCATCGTCGGCAACAGCCTCGTCTACCACCTCGCCCGCCTCGGCTGGAAGAACATCACCCAGATCGAGAAGGGGCCGCTCCCGAACCCGGGCGGGTCGACCGGCCACGCCTCGAACTTCATCTTCCTGACCGATCACTCGCGCGAGATGACGGCGCTGACCGCCGACAGCGTGGCGCAGTACAAGGAGATGGGCGTCTTCACCCAGAGCGGCGGGATCGAGGTCGCCAGGACGCCCGAGCGGATGGAGGAGCTCAAGCGCCGGATGGCGTCGTCACGCTCGTGGGGGATCGAGTCCGAGCTGCTCACGCCGGCCGAGATCAAGGCCCTCGTCCCGTACATCAATGCGGACATCATCCTCGGTGGGTTCTCGACCCCGGGGATCGGCGTCGTGGATTCGCTGCGGGCCGGGACGATCATGCGCGAGCGCGCTCAGGCGCTCGGTGCCCTGACCCTCGCACCGATGACCGAGGTCACCGGGATCGATGTCGAGGACGGCCGGGTAACCCGCGTGCGCACCGACAAGGGTGACTTCGACGCCGACATCGTCGTCATCGCGGCCGGGGTCTGGAGCCCGCGGCTCGCCGAGATGGCAGGAGCGGCGATCCCGCTCACGCCGGCCGTCCACCAGATGATCAGCGTCGGTCCCGTGCCGCTGCTGGCCGACACGGTCGGCGAGATCACCTACCCGATCGTGCGCGACATGGACACCAACTGCTACGAGCGCCAGCACGGCAGCGACATGGAGGTCGGCTCCTACGCCCACCGCGCGATCCTGATGGACGCCGACGAGATTCCGTCGATCGCCGAATCGAAGCTGTCGCCGACCGAGCTCCCATTCACGCAGGAGGACTTCGAGCTCCAGATGGAACAGGCGCTGGAGCTCATCCCCGACATCCTGGGCGATGAACGGGTGGGGATCCGCCACGCGATCAACGGGTTGCTGTCGCTGACCCCGGACGGGATGCCGATCCTGGGCGAGACGCCCGAGGTCAGGGGCCTCTGGGCGGCCGCCGCGGTCTGGATCAAGGAGGCACCCGGGATCGCCCGGATGGTCGCCGAGTGGATGACCGACGGAAAACCCGAGATCGACCCGCATGGCTCCGATATCGCCCGCTTCCACGCCCATCAGAAGGCCCGCGAGCACGTCAAGGCGCGGTCCGCCGAAGGCTTCAACAAGACCTACGGCATCGTCCATCCGGCTGAGCAGTGGGCGAGCAACCGCGATGTCCGGCTGAGCCCGTTCAACCCGCGCGAGCGCGGTCTCGGCGCGGTCTTCTTCGAGACGGCCGGCTGGGAGCGGCCCTTCTGGTACGGATCCAACGAGAAGCTGCTCGAGGAGTACGGCCACCTGGTCATGCCCCGGACCGCCGAGTGGGAATCGCGCTGGTGGTCGCCGATCATCAACGCCGAGCACCTGGCCATGCGCGATCGGGTCGGCATCGTGGACCTGTCCGCATTCACCATCTTCGACATCACCGGACCGGGCGCCCTCGACCACGTCCAGCGGATGGCGGTCGCCCAGATGGACGTGCCGGTCGGGCGGGTCGTCTACACGCCGCTGCTCAACGAGGCAGGGGGCATCAAGTCGGACCTGACGATCATGCGACTCGGCAAGGACCTCTTTCGGGTGGTGACCGGCGGCGCCCACGGGATGGGCGACCGCAAGTGGTTCATCGACCACCTCCCGGCCGACGGCTCGGCGCAGCTGTACGACGCGACCTCGACCTGGGCCACGCTCGGCATCTGGGGGCCGCGCGCCCGCGATGTCGTCGCGTCGGCGACCTCGGACGACGTTTCGAACGCGGGCTTCCCGTTCGGCACGGCGCGCACCATCGAGCTTGGCGGCATCCCCGTCCTGGCCTCGCGGATCTCGTATGTCGGCGAGCTCGGCTGGGAGCTCTACGTCCCGATGGAGGGCGGCGCGCGGCTGTGGGACGCACTCTGGGACGCCGGCCAGCCGCACGGGCTCATCCCGTTCGGGATCGGCGTCTATGGCACGACCGGCCGGCTCGAGAAGGGCTACCGCGCGCACGGCGCGGAACTCGATCTCGAGTTCGACCTGGTCGAGGCGGACATGCTCAGGCCCAAGGTCAAGGAGGCCGCGTTCATCGGGCGCGACGCCTACCTCGACCAGCGGTCGCGACCGCCTGTCGCCACGCTGTCCACGCTGACCGTCGACGACAACACCTCGGCGAGTGGGGTCAAGCGCTACATGCTCGGGCGCGAGCCGATCCTGACCCGCGACGGGAAGCCGATCGTCGATGCGAAGGGCCGGCGATCGTTCGTGACCAGCGCGGGATCGGGGCCGTCGGTCGGCAAGCACATCCTGCTGTCCTACCTGCCGCCCGAGCAGGCCGTGGCCGGGAACCAGCTCCTCGTCGAGTACTTCGGGGAGCGCTATCCGGTGACGGTCGCGGTGGTGGGCTCGACCCCGCTGTTCGACCCGGACAACAGCCGGGTCCGCAGCTGACATGAACGTGCTGGTCTGCGTCAAGCGGGTGCCCGCGACGGCCGGCAAGATCACGCTGACCGCCGACGAGCAGGAGATCGACACCCGCTACCTCGGGTTCACGGTCAGCCCGCACGAGGAGTGTGCGGTCGAGGAGGCGGTCCGGATCGTCGAGGCGCACGGCGGGTCGAGCACGGTGCTCACCCTCGGCCCCGAGGAGTCGGTCGACCAGCTGCGCGAGGCGATGGCGGTCGGGATCGATCGGGCCATCCTGCTGCAGACCGATGGCGGCGAGTGGGATGCGGTCGCGACCTCGGCCGCCATCACGGACGCGATCCGGGCACGCGAAGCGATCGACGGCCCGTTCGACCTGGTCCTGCTCGGGAACGAGGCCGCGGACACGGGCGATTACCAGGTCGGCGTTCGCGTGGCGGTGGCGCTGGACCGCCCGATCGTCTCCGGGGCCAAGGGCCTCGAGATCCAGGATGACGCCATCGTCGCCCGACGCGAGGCACCCGGCGGCGGCTGGGAGGTCTACCAGGTCCCGCGCCCGGCGGTCGTCAGTGTCAAGGAGGGGATCAACCTGCCGCGCTATCCGTCGGTGCCGGGACGCCTGCGGGCCAGGAAGAAGGAGATCGAACGGATCGAGCTGACGCGGGCCGCCGGGATGAAGCCGACCAAGATCCGGCTGCGCGTCCCGGTCGAACGCGAAAGCGCGGTCGAGATACTGGGCGAAGGCCCGGAGGCGGCGCCACGCGTCGTCGAAGTGCTTCGGCGCCTGGGGTTGCTGGCGTGATCCTCGTCGTCCTCGAGCACGAGGGCGGCGCGCCCGACCGTCTCTCGGCGGAGGCGCTCACGCTCGGTCGCCGCCTGGCGGATGCGACCGGGGGACCGCTCCAGGCGGTCGCGTGGGGACCGGGCACGGAGGCCCTCGCAGGTGCGCTGGGTGCGACCGGCGTCGCCGTCCTCCACGCGGTCGAGGACGCGCGTCTCTCGGACTACGCCCCGGAGGCGATCGGGGTGGCTCTCGCCCAGCTCATCGAGCGCGACCGACCCGACGCCGTCCTCGGAACGGGCAGTGAACGCGGCGCCGAGGTCATGGCGCACGCAGCCGCGCGGACCGGCCTCGCGCTGGCCGCCAACTGCACGGACGTGGTCCCCGGCGAACCCTGGCAGATCACCCGGCAGCGGTGGGGCGGCAGCCTGCTGGAGGACGCGCGCCTGGACGGTCCGATCCGGCTGCTGACGGTCGCGCCACACGCATTCGAGCCGGCTGAGGCGACCGCCGCCGCGCCGGCCGCCGTCGAGCCGTTCGCACCGGTGCTGACCGATCGAGACCTGCGCGTCCGGATCACCTCCCGCGTCCCGGCCGAGGCCGGCAAGATCTCGCTCGCGGACGCCCGCGTCGTTGTCGGCGGCGGCCGTGGTGTGGGCAGTGCCGAGGGCTTCGCCCAGCTCGACGAGCTCGCCGTCCTGCTCGGTGGCGCGGTCGGGGTGTCGCGGGTCGTCACCTCGGCTGGTTGGCGGCCGCACGCCCAGCAGGTCGGCCAGACCGGGACGAGGATCGCGCCCGACCTGTACATCGCCTGCGGGATCAGCGGCGCGATCCAGCACATCGTCGGTTGCCGCTCCGCGAAGGCGATCCTCGCCATCAACACGGACCGTGACGCGCCGATGGTCACCCGGGCGACCTATGCGGTGATCGGCGACCTCCATGCGGTCCTGACCGCGGTCATCGCCGAGGTACGTGCCTCGGGCTAGGACGCCCGAACGGCCGCTCCGGCGACCACCTTGATAGCCCCCGTTGATGTCCGCTCCGGGTGGTGAGGGGTATAGTCCGGGTCCGGTGCACCGCCGCAGACCGGGGCTGCGGGAAGGCGCGTGATGGCCAACGGAACGGAGATCGCCGACATGCCACCCAAGATCAAGACCACACGGGGCAATGGATCGTCCGCGACACGTCAGGGACGGCCGTCGCCCGAACCGCTGATGGCGCCGCTGGGTGTCGAGATCCAGCGTTTCGGGACGACCCGATTGCTGCCCATCGCCCTGGCCAAGGAGGCTCGTTCCGACAGCTGCCGGCTGCTCAACGAGATCCTGGCCGACTCGATGATCCTGTACGCGATGTACAAGAAGCACCACTGGCTCGTCGCGGGGCCGACCTTCTACCAGCTCCACCTGCTGTTCGACAAGCACGCCGAGGAGCAGACCGAGATCATCGACCTGCTCGCCGAACGCGTCCAGAGCCTGGGCGGGATCGCCGTCGGCGATCCTCGCCACGCCGCCGAGCTGACGACCATCGACCGCCCGCCAAATGGCGCCGAGGATGTCCCGGCCATGATCCATCGGCTGCTCGACGCCCACGAGACCATCCTCGAGAAGGTCCGCAGGGGGATCGACAAGACCGAGAAGTCGTCGGATTGGGGCTCGAATGACCTGCTCATGAGCGACGTCCTGCGGCGCCACGAGCTCCAGGTCTGGTTCGTCGCCGAGCACGTGGTGGGCACGCCCCTCGTCGAGGAGTAGCCTCGCCGGCCTCGCCGTTCAGTCCACCTTTCGGCGACGGCCCGTGACATCGCGGAGGCGACCCTCGAGGAACGACCGCTCCGGGCCATTCGTCGTGAGCTCGAGCGCGCGGCGGTAGGCCGTCTCGGCCTCTGACCAGCGCTCGAGGCGACGGAGCAGGTCCGCGCGCGCGGCGTGCAGGTACGGGTAGTCGTCGAGCTCCCCGGCGGCGACGATCCCGTCCATCATCGCCAGCCCGACGGCCGGGCCGTCGGCCATCGCGACCGCTGCGGCGAGGTTGAGCTCGACGACCGGCGAGGGCGTCAGCCGCTGGAGCGCCCGATACAGGGTCGCGATCTGCGCCCAGTCGGTCTCGGCTGGCGTGGCGGCCTCATCGTGGAGCGCGGCGATCGCCGCCTGGAGCTGGTACGGGCCGGGCCGTCGCCCGGCAAGGGCACCTGCCACGAGCGCGCGGCCCTCCGCGATCCGACCCGCGTCCCATCGGGCGCGATCCTGATCGTCGAGCAGGACCAGCTCCCCATCCGGTCCGACACGCGCCTCGCGCCGCGCATCGTGGAGCAGCATCAACGCCAGGAGTCCGGCCGCCTCCGACTCGCCGGGGAGCAGCGCCACGACGATCCGTGTCAGGCGGATGGCTTCGGCCGATAACTCCTGCCGGACGAGCGAATCGCCCGACGATGCGGCGTAGCCCTCGTTGAAGACGAGGTACAGGACGCGGAGTACGCCATCGAGACGCTCCGGGAGCAGCTCGGGCGGCGGGACGCGGTACGGGATGCCGGCGTCACGGATCTTGCGCCTGGCTCGCACCAGGCGCTGGGCGAGGGTCGGCTCGGGGACGAGGAAGGCGCGCGCGATCTCTGGCGTGGTCAGGCCGCCGAGCGTGCGCAGCGTGAGGGCCACACGCGCGTCCATCGCGAGCGCCGGATGACAGCAGGTGAAGATGAGCCGGAGCCGATCATCGGGGATCTGCATCGCGTCCTCCGCCGGGCCGGTCTCGATGGCGCGCAGCTCGGTCTCGAGCCTCGCTTCGCGCGCCAGGGTCTCGGTCTTCTCGGTCAGCCTCCGGCGGCGCCGGAGTCGGTCGATCGCGCGGTTCCGCGCGGTCGTGGTGATCCAGGCGCCCGGGTTGGTCGGCACGCCACGCGTCGGCCACGTCTCCAGCGCGCTGATGAAGGCGTCCTGCACGGCTTCCTCGGCGAGGTCGAAGTCGCCGGTGGCGCGGATCAGCGTCGCGACCGCCCGGCCCTGCTCCTCACGGAACAGGCGATCGACGACGTCGTGGGCAGCGTCGACCTTGGCCGACGGCGGCGCGGCCCGCCCGGACGTCAGCTCCCGGCCGTGGTCGCTGCCGGCTGGTCGGCGCCGACCGACGCGGCGTAGTCCCAGACCGGTCGCACCTCGATGCAACCGTGCGTCGCGCCCGGGATCATCGCGGCGAACCCGATCGCCTCGTCGAGGTCGGCCGCCTCGACCAGGTAGAAGCCGCCCAGCGCCTCCTTCGTCTCCGCGAACGGGCCATCGGTCGTGACCGTCCGGCCATCGACCACGCGGACCGTGGTCGCCGTCGCCGTCGAGTCGAGGGCCTCGCCGCCGAGCATCGCGCCCCGCTCCCGGAGCGCCTGGCTGAAGGCGTTGTAGCCCTCCATCTCGGCCATCACGTTCTCGCGCGGGACCTCCTCGGTCGGTTCGGCGCTGTAGATCAGCAGGGCGTACTGCATGTCGCGTCTCCTCGTTCGATGGCCGGGCGTCTTCGGTCATTTCCATCACGACGAACGGCCGTCGAGCGAATCGACAGCCAGCCGCGGAAACGACCTGACGATATCGGACGTGCGGGCATCGGTCTCGCGTCCTCGATGGAGGGTATCGTGTCGGCATGGCGACGGAGAAGGAGCTGCTCCGGATCGACGGGCACGAGGTCACGGTCTCGAACCCGCGCAAGGTGTATTTCCCCGAGACCGGCCACACGAAGCTGGACCTGGTCCGCTATTACCTTGCCGTCGCGGATGGCGCGCTACGGGGGGCCGGCGGTCGGCCGATGGCGCTCAAGCGCTTCGTCGACGGGGCCGCAGGACAGCCCTTCTTCCAGAAGCGGGCGCCGGAGAACCTGCCGGAGTGGATCCGCACGGCGACGCTCACCTTCCCGTCGGGTCGGACGGCGGACGAGATCGTCATCGACGACGCGGCGGGTCTGGCCTGGGTCGTCAATCTCGGCTGCATCGACCTCAACCCGCACCCGGTCCGTGCCGACGACCTCGATCATCCCGACGAGCTCCGGGTCGACCTGGACCCGGTGCCGGGGATCCCCTGGTCGCAGATCCGGGAGGTGGCGCTGGCCACGCGGGAGGCCCTCGACGCGGTCGGTCTGGTCGGCTGGCCAAAGACCTCGGGCTCGCGGGGCATCCACATCAATGTCCGGATCGAGCCGCGCTGGACCTTCCCCGAAGTGCGCCGCGCCGCGCTCGCGCTCGCCCGTGACGTGGAGGCCCGGGTCCCCCACGCGGCGACCTCGAGCTGGTGGAAGGAGGAGCGCCATGGCGTCTTCCTGGACTACAACCAGAACGCGAAGGATCGGACGGTCGCCTCGGCGTATTCGATCCGGCCGCTCCCCGATGCCCGTGTCTCCACGCCGCTCACCTGGGACGAGGTCCCGGCCGTCGAGGCGGAGGCGTTCACCATCGACACGGTGCCCGCGCGGTATGCGGCGATCGGCGATCCCGGGGCAGGGATCGACGCGGCGGTCGGGTCGCTCGAGGCGCTCCTCGATCTCAGCGCCCGCCACGAAGCGGAGGGTCGGGGCGACGCACCGTGGCCCCCGAACTACGCGAAGCAGGCCGGCGAACCGCCACGCGTCCAGCCGTCGAAGGCGCGCCGACCGCCAGCCGAGTACGAGCCGGGCCGTGGCAAGGCGGGCGGGCCGCCGCCGGAGGTCGCCGAGGCACGCCAGGCCGCCGTGGCCGCCGGTGACCCCAACGCCGGGCTCCCCACCGAGTGGGCAGGCTCGCGTCCGACGCCGACCGGGCGCCGGAAGTCGTCGATCCCCGTCGTCGAGATCGCCCGTGCGGAGCGCAAGGAGCAGGCGATGGAGGGGCTCGAGCGCTGGAAGGATCGCCACCCCGAGGTCGTTGGGCACCTCGAGCCGGCCGACATCCTCGTCGACTCGATGCGTGGCCGGTCGATGACCTGGACACGCATCCGGGTCAACCTCATCCATGTCCCCGAGGCCGATCGCCCGGTCCAGGAGCCGCTCGAGTCGGACTACGACCCCTGGGCAGGCCAGGACATCGAGGCCTGGAAGGCGGCCACCGCGGGATCGAGGGCACGCCGCCCGGCGCCAGGGCCGAACTCGACCGCGCCGAAGAAGCCGACCGCGCCGAAGCCGAAGTCGGCGTCGTGATCGAGATCGTCGGCATCGACCATGTGCAGCTCTCGATGCCGGCCGGCGGCGAGGACCAGGCACGGGCGTTCTACAGCGGGTTCCTTGGCTTCCGCGAGGTTGCCAAGCCACCGGAGCTCGCCATCCGCGGCGGCTGCTGGTTCGCGCGGAACGGTGCGCTCGTGCACCTTGGCGTGGAACGTGACTTCCGGCCGCTCGCCAACGCGCATCCGGCGCTCGTGGTCGGCGACCTCGCGGCAGCCCGAGCGGCCCTTGCCGCGGGCGGGCTCCGGGTCGACGACGACGACAGCGGCCTGGCCATCCGCCGCTGCTACATCCACGACCCGTTCGGCAACCGGATCGAGCTCCTCGACGCGCGCGACGCCCGCTTCTCGGATGGGTCTTCCGGCACGACGGGAGGCACCTGACCTGCGCGTCCTGGTCGTCGAGGACGAACCCGCGATCGCGCAGGCCGTGCGGGCCGCCCTGCAGGCCGATGGCCACGCCGTCGATCTCGTTGGTGACGGCCGGGAGGCGCTCACCTGGGCGGAGACCTATGCCTACGATCTCGTCGTCCTCGACATCGTGCTGCCCGGGTTGAACGGCCTGGAGGTTTGTGATCGGCTGCGCGCCTCGGGGTTTCGTGAGCCGATCCTGATGCTGACCGCGCTCGATGGCGTCGAGCACCGGGTGGCCGGCCTCGACCGCGGCGCTGACGACTACCTCGCGAAGCCCTTCGCGATGACCGAGCTCCGTGCCCGGATCCGCGCGCTCGGTCGCCGGACCGCCCCCGAACGCGCGCCGCGGCTCGTCGTGGGTGACCTCGAGCTGGAGCCATCCACGCTCGGCGTCATCCGAGGCGGCCAGCCCGTCCGGCTGACGGCCCGGGAGTTCGCGCTGCTCGAGCTGCTGGCCCGTCATCCGGGCCAGATCTTCGGGCGTGAGCGCCTCATCGATGCCCTGTGGGACGCCGAGTTCGCGGCGGAATCCAACGTCGTCGAGGTCTACATCCGGAGCCTCCGGCGCAAGGTCGACGGTGGCCGGCGCAACGGGCTCATCGAGACGATCCGTGGCGCGGGGTATCGGCTGCGGGTCCCCGAGCAGCCGGCGCCCCGACCCTGATGTTCGCCCGGGCCCGTCGCCGGCTGACCCTCCTGTCCAGCGTCCTGTTCGCGCTCGTCTTCGGCGCCTTCAGCGTGATCTTCTATCTCGTCCTGACGGTCGCGC
>DASYJV010000177.1:0-3344 GCA_035996105.1 Candidatus Limnocylindrales bacterium
TGCGACGTCGGCCCGGCGGGCTTGGCGACCACGAGGATGCCATCGAGCCCCGGGCCCAGGGATGATCGGGCCACGATCAGCGCGTCAGCGCGGTGACGAGTCGCGCCGCCTCGGCGAGCACTGGCGGGCGGGCCTCCTCGAGCGGCGCCTCGATCGACGCGCCGGCGGCGCGGGCATGACCGCCACCTCCGAACCGACCGGTCAGGACGGTCGCGTCGACGCCGCCCGGCTTGGTCCGGACGCTCACCCGCGTCGCGCGCCCCGCTTGCTTGAACAGGATCGCGACCTCGGCGGCCTCGGCCTGTGAGAGCAGGTCGATGATCCCTTCCGAGTGCGCGCGGTCGGCTCCAGTGGTCGCGATGTCCGCCTCGGTCAGGCTCGACCAGATGATCCGGCCATCGTCCGCGCTCTCGAGCCGGTCGAGCACGACGCCGAACAATCGAAGCTGCGCGTCGGGCTTGGTGCGGTAGAGACGGCGCGAGATCTCGGACAGCGGCGCGCCGGCTTCGACCAGCGCCGCGGCCACGACCAGCGTGCGTGGCGTCGCGTTCGGGTGGGCGAACGTGGCGGTATCCATGACGATCCCGGCCAGGAGTGCCCCGGCAAGGGCGCCATCGGCGGTATCGAGGCCGACGTCCAGCCGGCCGGTCAGGAGTGCGACCATCTCGCAGGTCGCCGCGGCCTTCGGGTCGATCCAGTCGGCCGGACCGGCGGTGTCGTTCGAGGCATGGTGGTCGATGATCACCCGTGGCAGGCGCTCGAACAGCTCGGCATGGCGTGCGCCGACCTCGCCGATGCGTTCGAGCGAACCGCAGTCGGAGATCACCAGCAGGTCGTAGGCGGCCTCCGTGTCCGGATCGGTGCGGAACCGCTCGATCCCCGCGATGAAGTCATACAGCGGCGGGACAGGGTCCGTGCACACGGCGTCCGCGACGCCACCGAGCGCCTCGACCAGGCGGACCACGCCGAGCGTCGCGCCGAGCGTGTCGGCATCGGGGTTCTCGTGACTGACCGCGAGCACCCGTCGAGCCCCGCGCAATCGCTCGACCACGAGCTGCGGGACGGCGTCGAGCCATGGCGTCAGGTCGACGCTCATCGAGCCTGCTTGCGCTGGCCGCCCGGCCGCTGGCCGGTCCGCCTGGCCCTGGGTCGTGGGGCAGGCGGGACGAAGACCGCCGATGGGGGCTCGTCCGGGAGGTCGTACTCGTGCGGCAGACGGGCGACCGGCGTCGGGAGCGACTCGGCGACCATCGCGTCCGGGTCCGGGATCGAGCCAGCCTCGAGCTCGGCGAGCATCTGGAGGATGCGCGTCCCGCGCTCAGCCGTGTCGTCGAGGTGGATGTGCAGGTCGGGGATCCGCCGCATGCGGAGGCGCGAGCCCAGCTCGTGCCGGACGAATGGCATGGCATGGCGAAGCGCCGCGAGCGCGGCGTCGCGCTCAGCCGGCTGGCCGATGACGCTGACCCAGACCTTGGCGTGGCGCAGGTCGTCGGTGGTTTCGACCGAGGTGATCGTGGCGAACCCGACGCGTGGGTCGGCCACCTCCCGGGTCACGATCGCCCCGATCTCCTGGCGCAGGAGCTCATCGACACGCTCGGTCCGCGCGCTCACGGTGGTGGACCTGCCGCGACGCACGCATCGCCGGCCCTGGCGGCGACCACAGTCAGCCGGCCGCGACCCGGCTGACGGTCTGGGAGGTGAAGCACTCGATGACGTCGCCTTCCTGGATCTCGTGGAAGTTGGCCAGCTGGATGCCGCACTCGTAGTTCGCCTGGACCTCGCGGACGTCATCGCGGAAGCGCCGGAGCGACTCGATGCGATCGGTCGCGATGACCTTGGAGCTGCGCCAGACCCGGGCGTTCCCACCCCGGACGATCCGGCCGTCGGTGACGAACGAGCCGGCGATGACCGTGTTCTTGCCGACCCGGATGATCTGGCGGACCTCCGCCCGACCCTCGACGACTTCGACGATCTCCGGCTCGAGCAGGCCCTTGAGCGCCGCTTCGAGGTCGTCGGTCAGCTTGTAGATGATGTCGTAGAGCCGGACGTCGACCCCTTCGGCCTCGGCGGCGCGGCGCGCCGTTTCGGTGATCTTGGTGTTGAAGCCGACCACGATCGCGTTCGAAGCGGCGGCCAACATGACGTCGTTGTCGGTGATGTCGCCGGCGCCTTCGAGCAGGATGTTGAGCCGGATCTCGTCTTGGTCGAGCTGCTCGAGGGCGTGGGTGATGGCACCCAGCGAACCCGAGACGTCCGCCTTGAGGATGACCCGCAGCTCCTTGGCCTGACCGGCCTGGATCTGGCTGTACAGGTCCTCCAGGGTCGCTCGGCCACTCCCCTCCCCGCTCTTGGCCGCGGTCGCCGCCTTGCGCGACTCGACCATCGTGCGAGCTTCCTTCTCGTCGCTCACGACGCGCAGGATGTCGCCGGCCTGGGGCACGTCGGAGAGTCCGAGGATCACGACCGCGGTGGCCGGTCCCGCCTTGGTGACCCGCTTGCCCTTGTCGTTTTCCAGCGCTCGGACGCGCCCGAACGTCTCGCCCACGACGATGATGTCGCCGACCTTGAGTGTGCCGGTCTGGACGAGTGCGGTCGCGACCGGGCCGCGGCCCATGTCGAGCTTTTCCTCGACGATCGTCCCGATCGCGTCGCGTTTCGGGTTCGCCTTGAGCACCTGAAGGTCGGCGACGAGCAGGATCATCTCGATCAGCTCATCGAGTCCGATCCGGGTCTTGGCCGAGACCGGCACGAGCGGCACATCGCCGCCGTACTCCTCGACGACGATGCCGGCTTCGGTCAGCTCGGTCTTGACCCGCTCGGCGTTGGCGTCCGGCTTGTCGATCTTGTTGAGGGCGATGATGATCGGGACCTTGGCGGCCTTGGCATGGCTGATCGCCTCGAGCGTCTGGGGCATGACGCCGTCGTCGGCCGCGACCACGACGACCGCGATGTCGGTGACCCTGGCGCCGCGCGCTCGCATCGCCGTGAAGGCCTCGTGACCCGGAGTATCGAGGAAGACGACGCGCTTCCCGTCGTGGGTGACCTCGCTCGCCCCGATGTGCTGGGTGATCCCGCCGCGCTCTCCGGCGGCCACCTCGGTCGTGCGGATCGCATCGAGCAGGCTGGTCTTGCCGTGGTCGACATGGCCCATGACCGTGACGATCGGTGCCCGCGGCTGGAGCAGCGAGGCATCGTCCTCTTCGTACAGGACCTCCTTGGTCGCCTCGGCGACCTGGCCGTCCGTCTCCTCGGTCCCGGGCCCGGCCGCCGCCTCGGTCTCGGCGACTTCGTAGCCGAGCTCGCCGGCGACGAGCGAGGCCGTGTCGCGATCCACCAGCTGGTTG
>DASYJV010000178.1:0-6529 GCA_035996105.1 Candidatus Limnocylindrales bacterium
CGACAACCTGACCTACGTGATCAACTGCAACCTCCAGCGACTCGATGGCCCGGTGCGCGGCAACGGCAAGATCATCCAGGAGCTCGAGGCGTCGTTCCGTGGCGCCGGCTGGAACGTCATCAAGGTCATCTGGGGACGCGAATGGGACGACCTCCTGGCGCGTGACGTCGACGGGCTGCTGGTCCAGAAGATGAACGAGACGCTTGACGGCGAGTTCCAGAAGTTCTCGGTGGCGGGTGGCGCGTACATCCGCGAGCACTTCTTCGGGCCTGATCCGCGGCTCCAGAAGCTCGTCGAGCACCTCAGCGACGACGACCTGGCGAAGCTCCGCCGTGGCGGGCACGACTACCGCAAGGTCTACGCCGCCTACAAGGCCGCTACCGAGCACACCGGCGCCCCGACCGTCATCCTCGCTCACACCGTGAAGGGCTGGACGCTCGGGCCCGGTGTCGAGGCCCGCAACATCACCCACCAGGCGAAGAAGCTCAACGAGGCCGAGCTCCGGATCTTCCGCGATCGCCTCGAGCTGCCGATCCCCGATGCCACGCTCAAGGACGCGCCGTACTACCACCCGGGCCCCGATTCCGAGGAGGTCAGGTACCTCGTCGAGCGACGCCGTACGCTTGGCGGCCCGCTGCCGCGGCGCACCGTCCGGGCGAAGCCGCTGCCCGCCCCCGCGGCCGCGGTCGATGCCGAATTCGAAGCCGGAAGCCAGACCCCCGTCTCGACCACGATGGTCTTCGCCCGGATCCTGCGCAACCTCATCCGCGATCCGGAACTCGGGCCACGGATCGTGCCGATCATCCCGGACGAGGCACGGACGTTCGGGATGGACCCCCTGTTCAAGGAGGTCGGCATCTACGCCGCGCTCGGACAGCGCTATTCACCGGTCGATTCGGATCTCGTGCTGTCCTACCGCGAGGCGACCGACGGCCAGGTCCTCGAGGAGGGGATCACCGAGGCCGGCTCGATGGCGAGCCTCCAGGCGGCCGGCACCTCGTACGCGACCCACGGCGTGGCGACCATCCCGTTCTACATCTTCTACTCGATGTTCGGGTTCCAGCGGACCGGCGATCAGATGTGGGCGTTCGGGGATGCCCGGGGGCGCGGCTTCCTGATGGGTGCCACCGCCGGTCGCACGACGCTGACCGGGGAGGGGCTCCAGCACGACGACGGTCACAGCCAGATCCTGGCCTCGACCGTCCCGAACGTGCGCGCCTATGACCCTGCCTTCGCCTACGAGCTCGCCGCGGTGGTCCGCGACGGGATCGAGCGGATGCACGGCCCCAAGCCCGAGGACGTCTTCTACTACATCACGATCTACAACGAGAACTACGCGCAGCCGGCCAAACCGGAAGGCGTCTCGCCCGAGGCGATCCTGCGCGGCATCTACCGCTTCGCGGAGGCGCCATCGATCGGTCCCGACGCACAGGTCGCGCGGCTCGTCGGGTCGGGCTCGATCCTCCAGCAGGTCATCGCCGCGCGCGACCTCCTGGCCGAGCGGTTCGGGGTCGCGGCCGAGGTCTACAGCGCCCCGTCGTTCCCGCTCCTCCGGCGCGACGCCCTCGAAGCCGAGCGCTGGAACCGCCTCCACCCCGACGCGAAGCAGCCACACGTCCCGTATGTCAGCAGCGTCCTGCCGTTCGAGGGCGGACCGATCGTGGCCGCGACGGACTGGATGAAGGCGCTTCCCGACATGGTCTCGCGCTGGCTCCCGCCGCACTACGTCGCGCTCGGGACGGACGGCTTCGGGCGCAGCGACACGCGTGACAGCCTGCGCGCCCTGTTCGAGATCGACCCGGCGCACATCGCGGCGGCCACGATGGTCTCGCTGGCGCGTTGCGGCGCACTGACGCCCGCCAAGGCGGCCAAGGCGATCCGTGAGCTCGGCATCGATCCGGACAAGGCCGATCCGCTCGCGCTCTGAGCCCGCTCCGGAGCGGATGCTCGTCACGGAACTGATAGGTCTCCCGGGGCGCCCTGCGGCGCCGGCGTGGCTCGCACGCCCATACGGTGTCGCCACCGACGTCACACGGCGTCACCGGCCCGGCGTCCTCGCCGGTCGTCCAGCGATCAGGAGGCCCACGTGGACCCGAACGATCCCAGGTACAACGACCAGACCGTCGCCCGCGGCGAGACCGTCGAGCGCACGTCCACCACGACGCGAGCCGTCGACGACGCCGCCTATGACCCGGCCTATGACCCGGCCGACGGCACGACCCCAGCCCATGAGCACGGCGAAGAGGCGATCGGAGCCGGCGCCGGCGTCCTCGGCGGCGCGGCTGTCGGGATGGCCGTCGGCGGTCCTCCCGGAGCGGTCATCGGCGGCGCCATCGGTGGCGTGGCCGGTGCGATCGCCGGCGAAGCGGCCGAAGGCCATGACGAAGGTGGAGCCGGGGGCGGCGCTCTCGGTGGCGGCGCTGCCGGCGCCGTCGTTGGTGGCGCGATCGCCGGACCTCCGGGCGCGGTGGTCGGGGCCGCCGTCGGTGCCGGCGCTGGTGCCGGTGCAGGCGACAAGGCCGAAGAGCACGCCAAGGGCGAAGACGACCTCCCCTACGACGACGCGGCGCCGTACGAGCGCCGCTGATACCGACGCCGGCAGGGGCCGGCGGACAACGCGCGAACCGCGGGTCTGCCTCGGCGACCCGCGGTTCGAGTTTGAGCAGGGGAGATGAGATGAGCCGTCCGTTGCGCATCGCCCAGGTGGCGCCGCCGCTGGAGCGCGTGCCGCCGCGGGCGTATGGCGGCACCGAGCGTGTCGTCTTCGAGCTCATCCGGGAGCTGGATCGACGGGGTCACGAGGTCACCACCTTCGCGAGCGGAGATTCGGAGATGCCCGGTCGCCACGTGGCAACCGTCCCGGAGGCGCTCCGGCCGTCCGGATACAGCGGCGATTCATCGGCGTGGTTCTATCTGACGATGCTGGCCGTGCTCCGGGAGGCACACCGCTTCGACGTCATCCACAGCCATCTTGAATGGGCCAACTTCCTCCTGGCCCGGGTCTCGCCCATACCCGTCGTCTCGACCTTCCATGGCCGGCTCGACCTTTCCTGGGCCAATGCTGCGTTCGCGGACCCACCCGCTGGCCTGGTCGCCATCAGCGCCAACCAGGCTTCGACCCACCCAGACGCGCCGTGGGCCGGGGTCGTCCACAACGGCCTCACTCTCGATGACGCACCGTTCGACCGGCGCCACGGTGATGGGCTGTGCTTCGTCGGGCGGGTCGCACCGGAGAAGGGGATCGTCGAGGCGATCGAGATCGCGAAGCGCAGCGGCCGGACCCTGCGGATCGCCGCCAAGGCCGGTCCGATGCCCCACGAGCGCGCCTACCACGAGAACGTCTTCCTGCCGGCGCTCAAGGCCGCCGGCTCATCGGTGGAGTACCTCGGCGAGCTCGAGCAGGCCGAACGGGATCTGCTCTTCGCCGAGTCCTACGCCTCGCTCATGCCCGGGACCTGGCCCGAGCCGTTCGGCCTCGTCGCCATCGAGGCGCTCGCCTGCGGGACGCCGGTGGTCGCCCGCCGGGTCGGCGGTCTTCCCGAGATCATCCGGGACGGTGTTGATGGCTTCTTCGGTGACGACGCCGAGGAGCTCGCCTTCCTGATCGATCGGGTCGAGACCCTCGACCGAGCGGCGATCCGCGAGTCAGTGCTCGACCGATTCTCGGCGGGTCGGATGACCGACGGGTACGAGGCGATCTATCGGCGGATGATCGAAGAGGCGGGCAGCGAGACCACGGAGAGCGACGAAGCGTCCGACCAGACCCCGCCGCGGACACTCACGTCGCTGAGCGGTCTGGGCGCGAGCGTCCTGGCTTCCTGACCGGCCGCGGCCATGGCCGGGCGATCATTGCAGCCACTGGCGCTCGACGAAGAGCACCGGCTGCACGCCGCTCGCCCCGAACCACAGGAATTCGATCATCCTGACCCGTTGATGCTGGACGATCGGACGCCGGTGGCGAACTGGCGGCCGTCCGACCCGGACCCGGCGACGGCGGACCCGTAGGCCAACATGGTGGGCGGCCCGTGGATCAGGCACGGGACATCAGGCGTCGCAACATCCGCCAGCTGAATGCCAGCGTCACCACCGCGATCAGGGCGAGGGCGCCGAACTCCCAGTTCTGGCTGGTCCCGCCGCGCAGCATGATGTCCTGCATGAGCTGGATCCCGTGCGTCGCGGGCAATGCGTAGGCGAGCACGCGGACGGGCTCGTTGAACTCCGACACGGCGAGCACGAACCCACTGAAGAAGACGGATGCGAGGAGGACCAGCAGCGAGAGCTGCACCGCCTGCCGCTCCGAATCGGAGATGACCGCGATGGCCAGACCGATGCCGAGCGAGGCGAGCAGGACGAGCCCGATGGCGACCGACAGGGACGCTGGGTCGCCCAGCATCGGGATGCGGAAGATCCCGACGAAGAGCGTCACCGTGAGCACGCTGATGAAGCTGCCGATGAGCATGTAGGCGATGACCTTGCCGGCGATGACCTCCCACGCGTTGACCGGCGCGACCCGGAAGAGCTCCATGACCCCGCTCGTCCGTTCGCGCACGAGTGCCAAGGCTACGAGCGTGACCGCGAGGTGCTGGAGGATCAGGGCGAGCACCGCGGGCGCAAAGTAGGCGAGCACCCGCGGCTCGGATGGGGCTAGGTTGCGGACCTCGGCCCGGGTCGGTGCCGCCACCACGGCCGGCGGGATGACCGCGGCGCTCGGCTGGGCCGCGACAACGTAGCCCTCGGATTCCGTGACAGCCTTGGCGATGATCGTCTGGTTGACCGCGTTCGACAGGTTCGATGCGAGGAACCCGGCGTAGTTGGCCTGGAGCGGGTCGACCGTGTCGACGACGACCTGGATGACCGATTGGCGGCCCGCGCGGAAGTCGGCCTCCGCGTTGTCCGGCGCGATGATCACGACGTCGGTCCGGCGATCACCAAGACCCGCGACGGCGACCAGGGGATCGGCGGTGACCGCGGCGATGTGCAGCCCACCGCCGGCGAGTGCCTGGTAGGTCGCAGCGTCGTTCGGCAGCCCGGAGGTGGGCGGGATGACCACCACAGTCTCGAGCGGACGATGCTGCCCGTTATAGCCGAGCCCGAAGATGGCCATGATCAGGAACGGGCCGAGCACGAGGCTCACCAGCGCGCCCGGCCGGCGCAGGACCTCGACGAGCTCCTTTCCGACGAGGGCGAGAAGCCGAACGACGGTCGTCAGCAGGGCCCTCATACCGTCGGCTCCGACGGCGGTGCCGGCTCGTCCGGGCCCGGGGCGTCGGGGCCATCCGGGCCGGGGGCGTCTGGGGCGTCGGGGAGGTCAGGCCGGAGCCCGGCGGGCTCGTCAGGGATGTCGGAAACGTCCGGAGCCGGACGCTGGACATAGAGCGCGCCGTCTCCAGTGGCGGGGACCGTTTCGTCGCGAGAGGCGTCCGACGCCCCGTCACCGATAACCGCCCCGCGCTCGACCAGTGCCGCGAAGACGTCGTCGAATGAGGGGCGGACCTCTCGCGCGCTCACGACTTCGCCCCCGTGCGAATCGATCGCCTGGACGACGTCTGGGATCGCGGTCGCGGCATCGTCCACGATGACGGACAGCCGCCGGGGACCATCCTGTCTGACACCACGGACGAACGGCAGGCGGAAGATCTGCTCACTGTCAAAGAGCGCCGCGGTCTCCACCTCGACGACGTCGCCACCAAGCGCGTCGCGCCGCAGCTCGTCGGGTGTCGCGAGGGCGAGCAGCCGCCCGTCAGCGATCAGCGCGACCCGGTCGCATTGCTCGGCCTCGTTGACGTACTGCGTCGTGACCAGCAACGTGCGACCGGCATCCCTTTGACGGTGTAGCTCCTCCCAGATCCGCGCGCGGAGCATCGGGTCGACACCAGCGGTCGGCTCATCGAGGAACAGCAGGGCGGGGTCATGGACCAGCGCACAGGCGAGCTCGAGGCGGCGCTGCATCCCGCCCGAGAGTCGGCCGGCGCGCCGGCTCCGTACATCCCACAGGTCCACGAGCTTGAGGACCTGGCCGGTGCGCCGCCGTCGTGACCAGAAGATCATCCCGAACAGCGAGCCGACGAAATCGACGTTCTCGCGGACGGTCAGGTCGGGGTAGAGCGTGAACCGCTGCGGCATGTAGCCGATCCGTTCGCGCGTCTGCCGGCGGAACTTCCGGGGCTCCTCGCCGAGGACGGAGATCTCGCCCTTGGTCGGGGTCAGCGCTCCGGTCAGCAGGCGGATCGTCGTCGTCTTGCCGGCCCCGGATGGCCCGATGACTCCGAGGATCGTCCCCCGAGGGACCACCAGCGAGATCCCGTCGACCGCCAGCTGGTCGGGGAACTGCATGGTGACGTCGCGCATGACGATGACGCCGTCCGTCGTGACGTCCTGGGAGGGTTCGCCACCCTGACCGGGTGGCCGGGGGCGCGGGTCGGTGGATGTCGTGGCGAGCACGTGGGACTCCCGCGGCGACCACCAACGGCGGTCTTCAGGCGTAGGTTGCGCCCGCGCCGGTTGCGCACGGACGTGGTGCCCCTGTGCC
>DASYJV010000179.1:0-9480 GCA_035996105.1 Candidatus Limnocylindrales bacterium
CCGCTCGGCGCGATCGGCGGCGTGGAGCTCCGATGAGCGGCCACGTCTGGGTCGGCGGACGGCTCCTGCTGGCGGAGGGGCTGCACCTCTCCGTCTTCGATCGCGGCTTCCAGCTCGGGGATGGCATCTTCGAGACCCTTCGTGTCCGTGGCGGGCACCCGACAGAGCTGGCCGAGCACATCGCCCGGCTCCGGCGCTCGGCCGCCGGACTCGACATCCCGCTTCCGGACGATCTCGAGGCACGGCTCGCCGCCGGGATCGCCGAGCTCCTTGCCGCCGACGGACTCGACGGAGAGCGCGGCGACGCCTCGGTCCGCATCACCGTCTCGCGCGGTCCCTTCCGCAGCCGCGGCCTGCTGCCGCCCGATGGGGGCGTCGCGGCTACGATCGCGATCCAGGCCTGGCCGGTGGTCGCCGCGCCGGTCGACCACCTCGAGCGTGGGCTTCGTCTCGTGGCCTCGGCCGTCCGGCGCGACCCAGCCAACCCCCTGGTGGCCCTCAAGACCACGTCGCGTGCCGACTACGTCTACGCTCGGCTCGAGGCGCGCCGCGCCGGCGCCGACGACGCGCTCTTCCTGACCATCGACGATCACCTGTCCGAGGGGACCACCGCGAACATCTTCCTCGTGCGTGAGGGTGCAGAGGGCGGGATCGTCGAGCTCGCGACGCCATCGCTCGACTGCGCCATCCTGCCGGGGACGACCCGATCGTGGCTCCTTGGCTGGGGCTCGCGCGTGGGTCTCTTTCCCTTCGAGGGACGGCTCACCCGGGCCGACCTGCACGAAGCCGATGAGGCGTTCCTCTCGTCGAGCGTGGCCGGGATCCTGCCCGTGACCAGCTTCGAAGGCGGGCCGATCGGCGATGGCCGGCCCGGACCGTGGACGCGGCGGGCTCGGGCGGACCGCGAGGCGATGATCCTCGCCGGCGAAGCGCCGCCGTGACCCGCGACGAATTGATCGCCGGGACCCGGCAGCTCGTGGACGAGGGGGACCGGCTTCGAGCGAACCCGTCCCTCGCGTCGCTCCAGATGTGGCTCAAGCGCTCCGATGACCTGCTTGCCACGGCCTGGGGCAGCATGGACCGCTACCATCTCGCCTGGCTGATGGTCGGCAAGCCCAAGGGGATCGTCCGCGGGCGCCCGATGACACCCGACGAGGAGGTCGGCTACGTTCGCGAGGTCGCCGAACAGAAGACGGCCGCCCTGCGGATGAGCCTCGATGCGGTCGAGCGCCAGGGGATGCCCTTCGTCGGCGAGTCCGGCCCGGACCGGATCCAGCGCTGAGGGTGGCTCGCTCGAGCGACATCAGCCGGGTCGCGGCCGTCGGCGGGACCCGAACGGTCCCGATGCCCGACGCCATCGCGCGCGACTACATCCTGCTCGGGCTTCGGCTGGACCAGCACATCCCCGGCCTGGTCGATGGCTACGTCGGCCCGGCCGAGCTCAAGGCCCAGGTCGACACCGAGCAGTCCCACCCGCCCGCCCGGCTGCGCGACCAGGCCGGTCTGCTCCGGGAGCTGCTGGCGACCGAGGTGTCCGAACCGGACCGGCGAGCCTGGCTCGAGGCGCAGATCACTGCCCTCGAGGCCCACGCCACGGTGCTTGCCGGCGAGCCGCTGCCGTACCTCGAGTACGTGGCGCGCTGCTTTGCCCATGTGCCCCCTCGCTACCCCGACGCCATCTTCGACGCGGCGGCGGCGGAGATCGAGCGCCTGCTCCCCGGCGACGCGCCGCTGTCCGACCGTCTCGAGGCCTGGGATGCTCGGTTCGAGGTGCCGGGCGACCAGTTGCCGTCGGTGCTCCAATGGCTGGTCAGCCGCTTCCGGGCGGCCGCCGCGGCGGACTTCGGGCTCCCCGACGGCGAGGACCTGCGGGTCTCGCTGGTGCGCGGCCAACCGTGGTCGGCGTATCACTGGTTCGACGGCGGGCGCCGGTCGCGAATCGACGTCAACACGGACCTGCCGGTGCGCGCGGGCGACCTCATCGGGCTTATCGCCCACGAGGCGTATCCCGGTCACCACCTCGAGCATGCCTGGAAGGAGACGGACCTCGTCGATGGGCTCGGGCGGGTCGAGGCTTCGATGCTGCTGATCAATACGCCGGAATGCCTGCTCAGCGAGGGTCTGGCGGAGCTCGGCGCCCGGTTCGCCGCGCCGCCCGAGACGCGTTCCGAGCTGCTGGTCGAGCTCTACGAGCGTGCCGGCCTCGCCATCGCCGCAGACCCGTCGGCCGCGCGGGCGGCCGCGGAGATGACCGTCGCCCTCGCCGCTCCGCGCGAGACCCTCGACTCGATCCGGGGCAACGCCGCGATCCTCAGACACGCCGACGGCCGATCCAGTGAAGAGGTGCTGGCGTATCTCCGGGAGGTCGGGCATCACGGACCCGCCGCGGCCGCCAAGCGTCTCGAATTCATCGAGCATCCCCTGTGGCGGACGTACGTGTTCGTCTACGCCGAGGGCGAAGCGCTCCTGCGGCGCTGGCTCGAGGCGGTCCCGGAGCCGGCGCGGGTTGCGCGCTTCGCGCGGCTGCTCCACGAGCAGCTCACGCCGGCCATGGTCACAGTTCCCGGCTGAAGACCACCCGGTCGTCGCGCGCGGCGTCATAGTCGGGGTACGCCGGCGTGCCGTACAGGTTCTGCGTCCCCGGCCCCTCGGAGGGGACGAACCCGAGCGCTCGATGGAACCGCACCGAGGCCCGGTTGCCCGGCCAGGTCACCGCCCGCACCCGTCGAGCCCCTCGCGTCCGGACGTCTTCGAAGAAGCGCTCGTAGAGGGCTCGTCCAAGACCGGAACGTCGATGATTCGGGCTCGTGCCGACCATGTGGATATAGGCCTCTTCGGGATGGTCGGGGCTGATGAACCCGACGAGAAACCCGACGATCCGCCCGCTCGCGTCCTCGACGATCCACGACGTGCCGGTGAAATGCTGGAACCACAGCCGCGGCAGGAGCTGGTGGAGCGAACGTCCAGCCCACCACTCGTCCACCTCGCCGACGATGTGCGGGTGGTCCGTCTCGATCGGACGCCGGAAGTCCAGCTCGTCGTTCATCGGGCCGCCAGCCAGGCGAGCACCGCGGCCGTGATCAGCTCGAGGACGACGAGCGGTCCGAAGACCTGGCCGAGGTAATCGAAGGGGGTCAGGACGCCACCCTCCATACGGGCGAACGCCCACAGCCCGAGCTGCCCGAGCGCGACCGCGCCGATCGCCAGGACCAGGGCGATGAGGATCCGGCGTCGACGCGACAGCGTCTCGCCGGCGCCCCAGCGAAGGGCGATCCCGACCGCGCCAGCCGTGAAGCCGGCGACGACCAGCAGGCCGTCCGTGAAGGTCAGGGCGCCGCCGAGGCCGACGATGGCGACCGCGCCGATGATCGCGAGCACGGTTGCGAGCGCGACACCCCGGGCCACGGAGGCAGCGGGGTCGACCTCGTTCTCGGTGGCGGACCGAAGGAGCTCCGCCTCGCGATACCGGTCCGATGGCGGGTGCGCCAGCCGGCGCTCACCGGGGCTCGACGGTTGTCCAGCCGAGTCGTCGTCGATCACCCGGCCATCGTAGCCCGCCGGCCGAGCCAGGAGAGGGCCCAGGACGGTGGCGCCTCCGTGACATGGCGCCCGGCGATGCCCCACGCTAGAATCGCGAACGTGAGCCACCCGAGCCTTGGCCTGCCACCACCCGACCCGACCGCCGGGCTGCCCGAGGCCGCCGCGCGCATCCGGCTGCATCGCGAGCGGCTCGCCGGGCGGGCGCTCCGGGTCGCGATGGACACCGACCCCACGATCGGGGCGCGCTACGACGAGGCCGGTCTGCGCCACCTCCTCCACGACGCGGAGCTCCTGGCCGAGCGTGTCGCGCTGAGCGTCGCGACCGCACGACCGGATCTCGCCGGCGAATACGCCGAATACACGGCCCCGGTCTACCGACGTCGTCGCACGCCGATGGATGACCTCGTCGCGTTGTGCGAGGGCCTGCGGGCCGCCCTCCCGACCGTGCTCGCGCCAAACGAACTCGATCCGGCCGCACAGGCGCTCGACGCCATGATCGCGGCGTATCGCTGGCACCGCCGGCTGGCGGGCGACGCACGCAAGCGCAACGCCTTCCTCCAGTTCATCTACAAGGGTGGTTGAGCGGTGACCATCAAGTGGGTCCAGCAGGATCCGCTGGTCCTCAACGGTGAGCCGTTCTGCTACGGCTCACGCCTCACGGTCCGACAGCTCCTCGAGCTCCGCTCGAATGGCTACGACCTCACCCGGATCCTGACCGACCATCCGGAGCTGCGCGTCCTGGGGATCGCCGCCGCCTACGTCTATGCCGCCGCGGACCGCGAGCGATATGCCGATTTCATCGAGCCGGACGGCTCGTTGGCCGGACCCGGGTATACCGACGCCGAGGCGGCCGGGTTGCCCGCCCAGTACCGCGTCCCCGGCGTCGTGGTCACGAGCGGCGTCACGGCCGACTGATCCGGCGCAGCCGCGCGCGATGTCGCGCGATGTCGCGGAGCGGCCTTCTCGCGGGTCGATGGTACGCTCATGCGACATACCGGAGACACGCGCATGACCGACAGCACCACCGAGACCACGACGCAGACCGACGCTCCCTCCACGGTGGCCGAGATCGACGCCGCCTTCGACCCCGCCCGCCGAGCGACCGAGCTCGCCATCCTCGACGCGCTGCGCGGTGTCGTCGACCCCGAGATCGGGATGAACGTGGTGGAGCTGGCGCTCATCAAGCAGATCATCCTCGGCCCCGATTCGACCGAGATCAAGATGATCCTGACGACCCCGTTCTGCCCCTACGCCGGCTCGATGATCGCCCAGGTCAAGGAGCAGACCGAGACGGTCGTCGACCATGACGTGAAAGTGACCCTGCTGGCCGAGCGGTGGGACCCGCGCGACGCCGGCCTGATGTGGTGACCCGCTGAGGGTGTAGGAGGCCGCAGACCGATGACCCAGAACCAGATCCCCAACCCGTACGCCGCCGACCCCGCGGCGCATCCGTCCGCGCCGGCCCCGTCGCATCCGCGCGTCTCGACATCGCCGGCCGCGTTGGGCGTCAAGCCCGATGCCAGGCTCGCCTCCGCCTTCCTCTCCCAGGCGTTCCTGTGGATGTTCGCCGGCCTCCTGCTCACGGCCGGCATCGCCAGCGTGGTCCAGGGCAGCGACCCGCTGCTTGTCTTCGCCCAGCGCAACATCTTCCTGCTGTTCATCGCCCAGCTCGCGATCGTCGTCGTGATCAGCGGCGCGATCAACCGGATCAGCGCCTCGGCGGCACTCCTGCTCTTCTTCGTCTATGCCGCGTCGCTCGGCCTCACGATGGGTCTGATCGTCGCGCACTACGCCCAGGCATCGGTCGTGACCGCGTTCGTCAGCGCGTCGGTGATGTTCGGCGCGGCCGGGGTCTATGGCCACGTCACGAAGCGATCGCTCGCGGCGATGGGCAGCCTGCTGTTCATGGGGCTGATCGGCCTGCTCGTGGCGATGGTCGTCAACATCTTCCTGAACAGCAGCCAGGTCACGTGGATCATCTCGATCGTCGGTGTCCTGCTGTTCACCGCGCTGACCGCCTACGACGTCCAGCGGATCCAGTCCGGCGCGTTCGCGGCGCAGACCGGGTCGATGGAGAAGGCGGCGGTCATCGGCGCCCTCCACCTCTACCTGGACTTCATCAACCTGTTCCTGTTCATCCTCCGGCTGCTCGGCGGCCGCAACTAGGGTCGGATCAGGCGGCGCCCCGACGGGCGGCCGTCGGAGGGCCGTCCGCCGCCCGCGCGCCCGCCGCCCGCGCTCGCACGGGGTGGGGGCGAGCGACCGGCCTTCGCCGCTTTGGCGTCGGCTCGGCAGCCACGGCCGGAACGGCCCGCGGGGAGCTCCTCGACCGCCTCGGCGATAGCAGCCGCGTCGCCTCCACGGCCGGGATCGGCCGCGCGAAGAGGTAGCCCTGTCCGACGTCGCAGCCCATCGCCCGCAGGATCTCGAACTGCGCCTCCGTCTCGATGCCTTCCGCGACGACGCTGATCCGCAGCCCGTGGGCCAGCCCCACGACGGCATCGACGATCGAGCGGTCGGCCTCGCCATCGAGACCGGCGACGAAGGTCCGGTCGATCTTGATCGTGTCGAGCGGCAGGTGCTTGAGATAGGCCAGCGAGGAGTAGCCCGTCCCGAAGTCGTCGAGCACGAGCCGGACCCCCATCGCGCGGAGGCGGTTCAGCGTCCTGATCCCCGTCTCCGACTGGTCCATGACCACGCTCTCCGTGATCTCCAGCTCGAGCAGCGACGGGTCGAGGCCGGTCTCGCCGAGGATCGCGGCGACCTCCTCGACGAGGTCCGGCTGGACGAACTGACGGGCGGACAGGTTGACTGACATCAGGAGCGGCGGCCCGGTTCGAGGTGCCTCCTGCCATCGGCTGGCTTGCCGACAGGCGGTCTCGAGGATCCAGCGGCCGAGGGGAAGGATCAGCCCGGTCTCCTCGGCCAGCGGGATGAACGCGAGCGGTGGGACAAGACCTCGGGTCGGGTGCTGCCATCGCACGAGGGCCTCGAACCCGACGATCCGGTCCAGCGCGAGGTCGACGAGCGGCTGGTAGTGGAGCCGCATCTCGCCCCGGTCCAGGGCGCGTCGCAGGTCGTTCTCCAGGTCGATGCGGTCCATCGTCTGGCCGGACATCCGGGCCTCGAAGACGACCTGGCGTGTCGACGGATCGGCCTTTGCCCGGATCATCGCGATCTCCGCTTCGCGCAGCATCTCGCCCGCGGTGGCGCGACCGGGCCGCCCGATGGCGATGCCGAACGACGCACTCATGAACCACTCGCGACCGCCCATCGGGAACGGCGCCGCGAGCTCGGCGCCGACGCGCTCGACGATGTCGCGGGCGTCCTCGACGTCGACGACCGGGTCGAGGATGATCCCGAACTCGTCGCCACTGAACCGGGCGACGGTGTCACCGGGTCGCAGCGCCCCGACGAGCCGCTGGCCGAGCGCGACGAGCAGGCGGTCGCCGACGGCATGGCCGGCGCTCTCGTTGATGACCTTGAACCGGTCGATATCCAGGAGCACCACCGCGATCGGATCGGCATGGTCGGGATCGGACGATACGAGTGCCTGGGCGATCCGGTCGGTCAGGAGGTCGCGGTTGGGGAGGCCGGTCGTCGGATCGTGCAGCGCGCCGCGCCGCGCGGCGTCGAACAGCCGCGAGTTGTCGAGCGCGATCGAGGCCAGCTGGGCGAAGCGCATCAGGGCGTGCGTCTCCCGGGCGCCGAACGCCCGGTCGACCGTCCCCGAGGCGAGCCCGATGACGCCGACCGTCTTGCCACCGGCGGCCAGCGGGACCCCGACGATCGAGCCGAAGACGCCCGTCGGAAGGCCCCGCGTGCGCTCGGCGTAGGCGTCGTAGTCCTTGACCGCGAGCGGCAACCCGGTCCGAAAGACCTGGCCGTCGACCCCGTCGTGGATCGAGCTTCGGTAGCCCGCCATCGCCGCGAAGATGCCGCTGCCATGGTCGACCACCAGCGTCTCGCCATCGGGCTCGGCGAGGCAGACATAGCCATGGCGCGTGCCGAGGAGGGCCGTCGCGCGGGCCAGGATGGTATCGAGCAGGACGGCTGGATCGTGGCGGTCGAGCAGGGCGACCGCCGTCTCATCGAGCGCTTGCAGGTACGGGTCGGCCGGCGACTCGCGGCCCGCCTCCGATCGCCCCTCCGGCTTGGCCAGGTACAGCGCACGATCGGCCACCTCGACCAGGACATCCTTCGTCCGGCCGTCATCGGGGAAACAGGAGACGCCGACGCTGATCGTGACATGCGGGTCGCCGATCGAATCCGACAGCTGGGCCACGCCCCGGCGGATCCGCACGGCGACTTCATGAGCGATCTGCCGATCGGCACCGGCCAGGATCGCCACGAACTCGTCTCCGCCGTAGCGGTAGACACGATCGTCGGTCCGGGTCGCGTGCTCGAGAGCGACTGCCACCCCGGCAAGGAACGCGTCGCCGGCCGGATGGCCGCGGGCGTCATTGAACGCCTTGAAGCCGTCAAGATCGAGCATTAGGACGGCGAACGGCTCGCCTCCGCCGCCGCTCGCGACGGTCTCGCCAAGCTCGCGCTGGAACGACCCATGGTTGCGCAGCCCGGTCAGGGCATCGAGGTCGGCGCGGTCCTGGACGGCCCCGTGGGTCTCGGCGTTCTGCAGGGCGATCGATGCCTGCCCCGCGAACAGCTGGGTCAGCTCGAACTCGTTGGTCGTGAATGCGGCCCCTGCATCGCCCATGCGCCCGACGTTGAGCGTCCCGATGGTCACGCCGTTGACCAGCAGGGGGACGACCATCATCGCCTCGGGCTCGAACGGGGTGCCCGGCACCTGGACGGAGCGGGGGTCGAGGTGGGCCTGATTGGCGAGCACGGCCTCGCCATGGTCGACCACCCAGCCACTGATCCCGGAGCCCAGGGCTACCTCCTGGGCGAGGATGATGTCGGCGAAGCGGTCGCGCGAGACGACCGCGCGCCGGACGCCCGCCGAGCGGTCGACCCGATAGATGGTGAGTGAGTCGTACGGGACGATCGCCTTGAGCGAGTCGGCGATGAGGTCGAGCACGCCCGCGGGCTCGAGCATCGAGAGCAGCCGCTCATTGACCTCCAGCAGTCGCCGCTGGCCCTCGAGCTGGTGCTCCAGTTCTACCTGCTGGAGCCGCAGCCGTTCCAGGCTCTCGCCGTTGACGAACGCCTGCGCGGCGTAGCCGGCGAAGATCGCCAGCGTCGTCTCATCGTCGGCATCGAAGCAGTCACGACCATCCTTCGAGATCACGATGACGCCGTGGACGGTCTGGTCGAACAGCATCGGCACGATCAGCATCGATTCGGGGCCGTCGATCGAGCGCACGACCACGGTCCGTGGGTCCGCTCCTGCATCGCCCAGCCGCACCGTCTCGCCGTGCTCGGCGACCCAGCCGGTGAGCCCTTCCCCGATGGCCACTCGCAGGATCGACGGCTCCGGGTCGGTCGCGCCGAGGAAGACCCCCTGGAACGCGATGGGCTCGCACGTCCGGTGCTCATGGTCGACGCGGTAGACGCGGATCGTGTCGTGCTCGATGAGCGTCCTCGCCCCGGCGACGATCGCCTGGGCGATCCCTTCCAGATCCTGGTGGCGGTTGAGCCGGCCCGCCAGCTCGGAGATCGCCCGGAGGCGCTGGGTCATCGTCCGGGTCGATTCCGCGAGGCGGACGTTGGAGATCGCCGTCGCCATGTGGTCGGCGAATGCACGTGCCAGGTCGGTCTCGTCAGGGGTCCATTGGTAGACGCTCGTGTGGTACAGGACGAGCAGCCCTACGGCGGCGTCATTGAACACGATCGGGACGAAGCACAACGTGCGGATCCCCGCATCGCGATAGGTCGCACGGAGGCTGGACACTGTCCCCTGCAGATCGCCGCCGACGACTCGGACCTGGCGGTCGTGCAGCGCGGCCATGCCCGGCGTGCGGGCGTCGCGCGGCAACG
>DASYJV010000180.1:0-2927 GCA_035996105.1 Candidatus Limnocylindrales bacterium
CCCTGAACGGTGGCGTGCCGCCCATCCCGCGCGACAGGATGGTCGCGTTCACGTCCTTGCCGGAGCACCTCGCGCGGGCCTTCATGGACGAGATCGAAGCCGGCGGTGTCCCGGTCGTCATGCTCCGCGGCGACGGCCAGATCAACCCGGACGGCATCCGCGACTACGACCTGCTCGTCCCCGCATCGGTCGAGGCCCTCGTCGCCGAACGGCACACGCCCGGACGCGAGCGCTACCAACGGGACGCGGCGGCATGGCGCGAGGCGTTCATCGCCGAGCACGGGGTCATCCCGCCGCCAAGTCACCCGTGAGGGCGCTGCTCCAGCGAACCACCGAGGCATCGGTCCGCGTCGAGGACGTCGTCGTCGGAGCGATCGGAGACGGGCTGGTCGTCCTGCTCGGGGTAGGGCCCGACGATGACGAGACGACCGCGGTCGAGCTTGCCCGCAAGGTCGCCGAGCTGCGCATCTTCCGCGACGCCGGCGGTCGGACCAACCGCTCGTTGCTCGACATCGGCGGGGGCGCGCTGGTCATCTCGCAGTTCACGTTGTACGCCGATACGCGGCGCGGCCGGCGGCCCGGTTTCACGGCTGGAGCGGCGCCGGAGCTCGCGGAGCAGCTCTACCGGCGGTTCGTGCAGGCGCTCGGTGACCTCGGGATCACGGTCGCGACCGGGCGGTTCGGCGCGGAGATGGCCGTCGCGCTCATCAATGACGGCCCGTTCACCATCTGGCTCGACTCCGCCGAGCGCCAGGGATGAGAACGGGCGCCGAACGGCGACCGCGAGCTTACTTGGCCGACTTCAGCAGGGTGCGCCGGCAGCGAGTGCAGACGAGCGCCTTGGTCGGCTGACCCTTCTGATCGATGACGAGCGGCTGGAGATTGGGCTTCATCCGGCGGTGCGCTCGCACGCGGTTCATCCCCGAAGACTGGGGGTTGAAGCCGCCCATCGAAACTTTGCCGCAGATCGCGCAGGAGCGGGCCAATTCGTGGTCCTCTGAAGGTCGGGTCGGAGGTTCAAGGACCCGGAGGGGCCCGAACGGAGCGGTAGAATAGCACAGGCCTCCCGACGCCCACGTCCGGACGATGCCCGACCACCCACGCCAGGAGGATCCCGCCCCGCGTGCCGATCCAGCCGACTGCCGGTCGATCGCTCGTCACCCGCCGGGCGGTCGTCGATCTCGTGCGTTCCGCCACGCTCGGGTCGTATGGCGTCAGCGGATTCGCCGGGGGACCTGTCGATCGACTTCTCGAGCGGCTCGGGCTCGGCCAGCCGGGGATCGTCGTCCGGCTCGGCCAGCCGCTCGACATCGAGCTCGACCTGACCGTCGCATATGGGGTCCCGGTCGCCGAGGTGGCGCGCCAGGTCGATTCGGCCGTCCGCTACGCCGTGACCCGGGCGCTCGGGCTCGAGGTCGGGCGGCTGACGATCCACATCGACCGGCTGCGATTCGGGCCGGGCGGGCTGCCGCCGTCCGTCCTTCGCATCGACGACGGTGCAGTCGGGCCGCGCGAGCTCGCCGACAGTGGGACGGACGTCGCCTGATGGGCCGCCGGTCCGGTGACGGCGACGGCCTCCTCCGGGCATTCGGTGCCGCCGTCCGCAACCTCGAGTCGCACGTCGAGGAGATCAACGCACTGAACGTCTACCCCGTCCCCGATGGCGACACCGGCTCGAACATGCTGGCCACGGTCAAGGCCGCCCTCGAAGAGGCCGAGAGAGCACCGGGCGGCACGGCCGAGGGGATCGCCGGTGCGATCAGCTTCGGGGCGTTGATGGGCGCCCGGGGCAACTCGGGGGTGATCACCAGCCAGATCTTTCGCGGGATGGCCGAAGGCCTTGGCGGCAAGCGGCGGTTCAACGGTCTCGACCTCGCCCACGCCCTGTCGCAGGGTGCCAAGACCGCCTACAGCGCCGTCGCCAGACCCGTCGAAGGCACGATCCTGACGGTGATCCGGGAGGCGGCCGAGGCGGCGGTCATCGCGGCAGAGCACGACAACGACCTCGAAGTGGTCCTCACCGCGACGGTGGCGGCCGCCGAGCGATCAGTGGCGAAGACGCCGAGCCTGCTGGCGATCCTGCGCGAGGCCGGCGTGGTCGATGCCGGTGGTCAGGGCCTGTACCGACTGTTCCAGGGGGCGCTGCTGGAGATGGTCGGGCGTTCCCCCGCGGGCGCCGTCGGCGCGCAGGCAAGGACCGGCGCTGCGATCAAGCCGTCGACGCTGGTGGCGCATGCCGACGAGGGGTTCGGCTACGAGACGATGTTCCTGCTCCGGCCGAACGGGTCGGCGAGCCTCGACGTCGACGCGATCCGCGATCACCTGGAGTCGATCGGCGAATCGGTGCTCGTCGCGGGCGACGGCCGGGCGCTCAAGATCCACGTCCACAGCGAACGTCCCGATCTCGTCGTGGGCTACGGATTGGGCGTCGGCCTGCTGAGCCGGATCAGCATCGAGAACCTCGACGATCAGGCGCGCGACCTTCGCGAGACGCGGGCGACGGCATTCACGAGCGACCGGCAGCCGGGAGACGACGGCGCCACGTCCGGATCGGGCAGCCGGGCGCGGGTCGCGTCGACCACACCGGCTCCCGCGCTGGGTGTGGTCGCGGTCGCTGCCGGGGACGGCCTTGCCGCGATCTTCCGCGATTTCGGCGTGGCGGCCATCGTCCAGGGCGGCCAGTCGTCGAACCCGAGCACCGGGGAGCTGCTCGAGGCGATCGGCCGCGTCGAGGCCCGCGAGGTCATCGTGCTGCCCAACAACCCCAATGTCGTCCTCGCCGCGCGCCAGGTCGCCTCGATGGCCGGGCGGCCGGTGAGCGTCGTCCCGACCCGCAACGCCGCGGAGGGCTTCGCCGCGCTCCTCGCCCTCGATCCGACGATGGACGCGGCCGCCAATATCGGCCCGATGGCCGCCGCCGCCAGGTC
>DASYJV010000181.1:0-4042 GCA_035996105.1 Candidatus Limnocylindrales bacterium
CTACCTCGCGTCCGTCTACGCCGGCGATCCGGAAGAGGACGCGCCGATCCGCTGGGTGGACGCGGCCGGGGAGGCCTGTGAATCGACCCGCCACGCCCAGCGCACGGCCGCGCCGATCGTCCTCCGCCGCTTCGTCGAGCCCTCGGACAGCCGGCTGTGGCGGATCCTCGGTCTGATGCGCCGCGGGGTCCCGGAATCGGTCATCGGTGGCGTGACCGGGATCGCCCCATGGTTCCTCGCCGAGATGGGTCGCAACGTCGCGCTCGAGGCGGAGGTCACGGCGACGGGCAGCCGCCTGGCCGATCCCGCCGACCCGGCCGCGGCCGAGCTGCTCGCGACGGTCAAGCGCGCCGGTTTCGGCGACCGGGAGCTGGCCGACCTGGCCGGCACCGGTCAGGACGAGATCCGCGCCGCCCGGCTGGTCCTCGGCCTGCGCCCGGGATACGCGATGGTCGACACCTGCGCGGCGGAGTTCGCGGCAGAGACGCCGTACTTCTACTCGACGTATGCGGCCGCCGGATCGGCGCCCGAGGCGTCCCGCGTCAGCCGTCCCGCGGCACTCGTCATCGGCTCCGGCCCGGTGCGGATCGGCCAGGGCATCGAGTTCGACTATTGCGCCGTCCAGGCCGCCGACACGCTTCGGCGTTCCGGCTGGAGCGCGGTGATGATCAACTCCAATCCGGAGACCGTGTCGACCGACTTCGACGCCTCGACCCGCCTCTACTTCGAGCCGCTGGATCCGGAGAGCGTGCGCAGCGTCATCGATGCCGAGACCGGCGAGGACGGCGACCTCCTCCCGGCGGTCGTCGCCTATGGCGGCCAGACCCCGCTCAATCTGGCCGGCCCGCTGGCTGCGGGCGGCGTCCCGCTCCTCGGCTCCGACCTCGAGTCGATCGATCAGGCCGAAGAGCGCACCCGCTTCTCGGCGCTGCTCGACCGGCTGGGGATCCCCCAGCCGGAAGGCGGGATGGCGCACTCGATGGAAGAGGCGCTGACGCTCGCCGAGCGGATCGGCTACCCGGTCATCGTCCGCCCGTCGTTCGTCATCGGCGGGCTCGCCATCGATTTCTGCTACTCGCCCGAGGACCTCGCGCGCCAGCTCGCGGCGGCCACCGTGGTCGACCCCGATCGGCCGGTCCGCATCGATCGCTATCTCGAGGGCGTCGAGGTCGACGTCGACGCCGTATCGGACGGTACGCGCGTCCTCATCCCCGGGCTTCTCGAACATGTCGAGCGGGCCGGCGTCCACTCCGGCGATTCGGTCGGGATGTTCCCGCCCCAGACCGTCTCCGAGGGCGACCAGGCGCTCATCGTGGCGACCATGGAGCGGATCGTCCTGGCGCTCGGCGCGACCGGCCTCGTCAATGCCCAGTTCATCGTGCGCGACGACGGCGTCTACCTGATCGAGGTCAATCCGCGAGCCTCCCGGACGGTCCCGTTCATGTCCAAGGTCACCGGTGTCCCGATGGTCGAGCTGGCGGTCAGGATCTCGCTCGGCGCGACGCTCCCGCAGCTCGGCTGGGCCGGCGGCCACCTGCCGCCGCCGTCGTTCGTGGCGGTCAAGGCGCCGGCCTTCTCGACCGCCAAGCTGCGTGGCGTGGATCCGTCGGTAGGGCCGGGGATGCAGTCGACCGGCGAGGTCATCGGCATCCACATGGACCCGCGGGTCGCGCTCGCAAAGGCCCTCCTGGGCGCCGCTCTCGTCCCGCCCCGCCCCGGGGAGGAAGGTGCGCTGGCCCTGCTGTCCATCGCCGACCGCGACAAGGGCACGCTGCCGCGGCTCGCCGCGGCCCTGAAGAGTGCCGGTTACCGGATGGCAGCCACCCCGGGCACGCGCGCCGCATTGGCCGAGGCGGGCTACGAGGCCAGCCCGGTGGCCAAGCTGGGTGAGCCCGCGGAGGCCGGGATCGGTGAGGTCCCGATCCTCGATCTGATCGCCTCGGGCGAGGTCCGTCTCGTGGTCAACACGCCGACGCCGCGTTCGGGCGCGGTCCGCGACGCGGCCGAGATCCGGCTGGCCGCCACCGGCGAGGGCATCCTCTGCCTGACCGCGATGGAGACGGCCGTCGCGGCCGCCGAGGCGCTCGACCCCGCCATCGCCGGCCGGCTGGCGGATGTCACCTCGCTCGAGGAATGGGTCCCGGCCGTGGCGCCCCGGATGCCTGTGACCGCGCCAGCCTGATCGCCGGTCAGGCCGGCGGGGTGACGATGATCGCCTGGCCGAGCGACCACAGGGTCAAGGTCGTCAGCGCGACCATGACCACCGCGAGTGGCACCTGGCGTCGCCGCAGCGCGCTTGCGCTGATCCCGGGCGGTGCATCCATGGTGGCCACCACGTGCCCGCTCCACGCGCCGAGCATGTGGCCGCCGACGACTGCCGCGAGCTGGATCGTCCAGACCACGCCGGGAGGCAGGAAGGCGCCGCTCGGCGTGTGGAACGCCGTGCCGAACAGGTCCCAGCCCTTCTGCAGGGGATCGGAGATCGCGACGAGGATGCGCTGGCCATCGATCAGCAGGTACGTGAGGTAATGGGCGATCAGGTAGCCGACCGCGATCGGGAGCAGCCCGGCGCCCGTGGCGTCGAGCCCGACTGCGCGACTGACGGCGAAGGCCGCGGCCACGATGATCCCGAGGAACCCGAAGAGCAGGAGCGTCTTCTCGGCCAGCCCAGGCGCGCCGAAGAGGCCGAAGAAGGTCTCCGTCTGCGACAACCCGTCGAAGATGATCGACGACACGGCCAGGGCGACGAGGGTGACGTCCGCAGGCGACCAGCCGCGTTCTAGCAGGCCGCTCCCGAAGGCGCGGGCACGGACCCGCCCCTCCTCATCGACGAGCGCCCACGGAGCGAGCCGGCCGAGCAGACGGAACCAGACGGTGAAGGTCTCGCCCTGGGAACGCCACTCGTCCCGCCCGAACTGGGCCATCATCGCCAGCGTGAACGCGGAGTAGCCGACTAGCACGATGAACAGCGTGGCGGGGCCGGCCTGGACGACCAGCTCGAGCCAGACGAAGAACCCGAACCCGATGACGGCCGGCCAGCGGCCGAGCGCCTCCGGATAGTCGGCGGCCGCCCAGCCTTTGAGATGCGATCGCCCGAGCACCGCCGCGCCGATGTCGTGCAGGGTGGAGAACGGGTCGAGGAACTGCCAGACCGGGCCAATGACCGCCGAGAGGATCGCCAGGCCGACCCAGCCATAGACCCACAGGAAGAGCGTGGCGACGTCGCCGTCGCTCGTCCCGCCGGCGATCCCCTGGACCATGATCCAGGCCCAGGCGATGAACCCGACCACCCGCAGCGGGAACCGGACCCAGATCGGTGGCAGCGAGCCGGTCGCCTCCTCGGCGGCCGGCGGCGCGGCCCGGACGTCGCGGACGATGACGAAGGCGAACGAAAGGGCGACCGTCGTCGCGGCCCCGACGAGGTAGACCGCGAGCGGCAGGCGACTCGTATACGTGGCGTTGAGCGTGTGGGCCGCGACCGCCGAGGGCAGGACGAACGCGAGACCCAGCGCCAAGGCGATCGCCCGGGCTAGGCCCGATGCCGCGAACGCGACCAGGCGACGCCCGCCGGGGATCACCCGAGGTCGGTCGGGCGACCGCGTCGGCTGAGGAGATAGGCCGCGCCGGCCCCGAGGATGATCAGCGCCACGATGATCGGCAGCAGCACGTCACTGGTGCCGCTCCCCGTCGTGCCGCCGGCCGCCGACGGGATGGCCGTCGGGCCGCTCGAGGCGCTCGCCTGCGCACTGGGTCCGGCTGGCTGGCTGGCTGCCACGCTCGATGCCGCGGCCGATGGGGCCCCCGGGTTGGAGGCCGACGGCGCAGAGGCCGCCACGGTGAACGTCCAGGTGCCACGCTCGATGTGGCCGTCGAGCGCCACGGAAGTCCAGGCGACCGTGTAGGCGCCAGCCCCGAGCGGCGCGACGCGACGCGCCACCATCCGCGTGTTCTTCGCCGGGTCGACCGTGCCCTGCATGACGGTGGCACCGGTCGCGTCCTTCACGAGGATGCTGCTGCCGTTCGGCGTCATCGCCTCGCTATA
>DASYJV010000182.1:0-2200 GCA_035996105.1 Candidatus Limnocylindrales bacterium
GGCATCTTCGTCGTCTACCCGATCATCGCCGTGGCCTTCTACAGCTTCACCGACTACGACATCGTCCGGCCGCCGGTGTGGGTCGGCCTCGACAACTTCCAGCGGCTCTTCGAGGACGAGACGTTCTGGCTGGCGCTCACCCACTCATTCGTCTATCTGCTCGTGACCCCGATCATCATCGCGCTGTCGATCGCGCTGGCGATCGCGGTGAATCGCCGGCTTCGCGGGATCCAGATCTACCGCGCCCTCTACTTCGTCCCGGCGGTCAGCGGCAGCATCGCCATCGGGCTGTCGTGGCGCTGGCTCTTCGACCGGACCGGCTTCGTCAACGGCCTGCTCCAGTCGGTCGGGGTCATCCACCAGCCCGTCGAGTGGCTGGCCACGCCGTCACTCGTCCTGCCCATCGCCATGCTGCTCACGATCTGGGCCGGGTTCGGCTACTACGCGGTGATCTTCCTGGCCGGTCTCCAGAACATCCCCGACGAGCTGTACGACGCGGCCAGGATCGACGGCTGCAGCGACTTCCAGAAGCATCGCTACGTCAGCATCCCAGGGCTCCGACCGCAGATCGTGTTCGTCGGTGTCATCTCGAGCCTGGCCGCCCTCAAGGTCTTCGACGAGATCTTTGTCCTGACCAACCAGACGGGCGGGATCCTCAGCAGCGGCACGACGATGGTCTTCTACCTCTGGCAGCAGGCGTTCAAGTTCAGCCACGCCGGCTATGCCTCGGCGATCGCCATCGTGCTGCTGGCGGTGACGCTGGTCTTCTCGATCGGCAACGTGCGTCTGCTCGAGCGTCGAACGGACGGTGAGGCGTGAGCCAGTCGGCGACGATCGTCGGGCGCAGCGAGCGGGCGGCGGCGAGCCAACGAGCCCGGGCGCGCCGGCGTCGGAGCGCGATCTCCAACGGGGTCTGGTACCTCGTGCTGTCGGCCATCGCGGTCATCACGATCTTCCCGTTCCTGTGGATGCTGTCGACATCGATCAAGGGACCGCACGACCTGATCACGTCGGTCCCGCCCCAGTTCATCCCGACCGACCCGACGCTGGCCAACTACGGGAAGGTGCTGGCGAGCCTGCCGATCCTGCGCTTCTTCTTCAACAGCGTCGTCGTCGCGGTCGCCGTCGGCGCGCTCAACGTCCTCGTCGCGGCGCTGGCGGCCTATCCGCTGGCCAAGATGCGCTTTCCCGGGCGGGACGGGATCTTCTACCTGCTGCTGGCGACGCTCATCGTGCCGGCGCAGCTGACCTACATCCCGAGCTTCATCCTCGCGGTCGATGTCTTCCACTACTACGACACGCTGCCGGCGCTCATCCTCCCGAACCTGGTGAGCGCCTTCAACATCTTCCTGCTCCGTCAGGCGTTCCGGAGCGTCCCCAACGACCTGATCGATGCGGCGCGTGTCGACGGCGCGGGCGAGTTCCGCATCTGGCGCTCGATCCTGCTGCCGATCGTCCGCCCGTCGCTGGCCGCCGTCGCGATCTTCACCTTCGTGACGTCGTGGAACGACTTCCTGTGGCCCTCGCTGATGCTCCACACGCGCGAGGGGATGACCCTGCCGGTCGGTCTCGCGGCGCTCCAGGGGTTCTTCAGCAATGACGCGCGCTCGGTGGCGGCCGGGGTGACGATGACGATCATCCCGATCCTGCTCTTCTTCGTCGCGTTCCAGCGCTACTTCGTGCGTGGTCTCGCGGGTGCGGTCAAGGGATGACCGCCGACACGATCCTCGAGCGGGTGATGCTCGCCTTCGAAGGGGCGCGGGTCCCGCGCTGGGTCGAGCGACGGCTGGCCGAGGCACCCGCCGCCGGGGTCACGCTGTTCATGGCCTACAACGTGCTCCGACCGGGTCAGGTCCGCGAGCTGACCGAGGCGTTCCAGCGGGCGGGCCAGGCGGGTGCGGCGGGACGGGCCGGCCCGCTCCTCGTCGCCGCCGACCAGGAAGGCGGCCAGCTCAATGCGCTCGGCGCCGAGGCGACCCAGTTCGCCGGGAACATGGCGCTTGGCGCGGTCGGCGACGAGGCACTCACCAGGCGGATCGGGGCGGCGATCGGTCGCGAGGCAAGCGCGATGGGCGTCAACGTCGTCTACGCCCCGGTCCTCGACCTCGCCACCGAGCCCAACAACACCGCACTCGGCATCCGTTCGTTCGGCGACGACCCGACGGAGGTCGCGCGCCTCGGCGCCGCGATGGTCCGCGGG
>DASYJV010000183.1:0-6789 GCA_035996105.1 Candidatus Limnocylindrales bacterium
GCTGCGCCAGCGCGGCGCCGGCTATCTCGAGATCCTCGAAGCCGGTGGCGGGATCCTGTCAACGGTCGTCTCCACCCGGGCGGCCTCGGCCGAGGAGCTGATGGCGCATGGCCGACGCTGGCTCGATGAGATGCTCGGTCACGGGGTGACGACCATCGAGGCCAAGTCCGGCTACGGTCTCGACCTGGAGACAGAGATTCGGCTGCTCGAAGCGATCTATCAACTCGGCCTCGAAGGTCCGATCGACATCGTTCCGACCTTCCTCGGCGCCCACGCGGTGCCGCCCGAGTTCCGTCCGCGCCCGGCGGGGACCGAGGCCTACGTCCGATCGGTGATCGAGGAGCAGCTTCCCGGTGTCGCGGCCCACGGGCGGGCGCGGTTTTGCGATGTCTTCTGCGAGGGCGGCGTGTTCAGCGCCGACCAGTCGCGGCGCATCCTCGTGGCTGCGGCCGGGTATGGCATGGGGCTCCGGCTCCACGCCGACGAGCTGGCGCCGTCGGGCGGCGCCGAGCTGGCCGCCGAGCTTGGCGCGGCCTCGGCCGACCACCTCGCCACCCCGTCGGAGGGCGGGATCGACGCGCTTGCCACGGCTGCCGGTGAGGGTCGGCCGGTCGTGGCGACCGTCCTGCCGGCGACGACCTGGTTCCTCATGAAGGACCACGGGGCGCCGGCCCGAACGTTCATCGACCGGGGCGTGCCCGTCGCCATCGGGACGGACTTCAATCCCGGTACGTCGCCGACGGCGAGCCTTCCGCTCGCCATGACGGTCGCCTGCATCGAGCTCGGGCTGACACCCGATGAGGCGCTCAGCGCCGTCACCATCAATGCCGCCCGGGCGCTCGGGCTGGAGGACGAGATCGGCTCACTCGAGCCCGGCAAGGCCGCCGATCTCGTCATCTGGCGGGTCCCGAGCTCGGCGCAGATCCCGTACTGGCCCGCCGCAGACCTCGTCCGAACCGTCGTCAAGCGGGGACGGGTCGTCCTCGAGCGAGGCTGATCGGAGCCGTCAGACCTGCTTGCCGCGCGATTCGAGGAGGACCGTCGTGGTCTCCGTCGGCAGGCTCGATGGCGTCACGGAGAGCTTGGGCTGGGTGATCGCCTCGGCGCCCATCTCGTGGAAGAAGCGCTTGAGGGCATCGGCGCAATCGGCCTCGTCCTCACAGATCGGCATCGGGACCACGATCTTGGGATCGAGCTGGGCGATGAGCGCGGCGGCCTTGGCCGGCGTCATCGATCCACCGAGCGGGACACAGGCGATGTCGACCGACCCGATGTCACCGAGCTTCTCTTCCGACAGCAGGTGGCCGATGTCGCCCAGGTGGATGGTGTGGACGCCGTCAACTTCGACCACGAACGCGACCTGTCGTCCGGATTCGCTGCCCCGCGCGTCGTCGCGGTAGGTCCGAACGCCGGTCACGAGGACCTCCTTGACCTCGTACTCGCCGGGCCCGTCGAGCACGAACGCGTTGTCCAGGCTGGCCGGCAATAGCGTCCGTCCGTCGCGCGATGGCTTGCCTTTCGCTCGAGCCAGCGGGTGATCGTCGGGGTGACTGAAGGTGACGATGTCACCGGTGATGCCCCGCCCGGTCGGTCCCACGACGGACTGGAAGGGATCGCTGACGACGACGGCGTCCTTGCCGCGGAGCCGGACACAGGTGCGTCCATACCAGGTGAGTTCCATCCGGTCGATTCTGACACAGCATCCTGTACCGGGCGCGGCGCCCAGCCCGACCGCGAGTCAGGCCGCGGGCACGCCGCCGAGGACAAGAAGAGAGACCGAGAGCGCCTGCCCAATCGGCGCCCCCGGTCTCGAGGGAGGGAGGGATGGAACCGTTTCGGGTTCGTCCACCTCGTACGCTAGGGGTTCAGGATTCAGGGTGGAGGCGCCAAGCGATTAAGAAAGCGATATCGGGCCCGCCCCAACCGACGTTTCGGGACCACCGTGCGACAATCCGGTCCATGTCCCACCGCGGCGTGGCCCGCCGAAAGGCCCTCGTCCTGGGCTGGCTCGCCGTCGCCGCGCTGCTCTCCTCGGCGTGCGGGACATCGACCGTCTCGAACTCGCCGTCGAGCGCCGTCCAGACCCCGCCGTCGACAAGCGCCGCGCCATCCGGGTCGGGCGCCGGGCCCTCCGCGAACCCGAGTGCAGCAGCCGGCGCGATCTACGACGCCATCGAGCAACAGGTCATCGAGATCCGCGGCCTCAAGTTGGCCCACCCGGTCCAGCGCCAGTTCATCGACGCGACCGAGTTGCGCACCCTGCTCACCCAGCAGTTCGATCAGGACACACCGGCTGCCTACCTCGCCGGCAGCGAGCGGTTGTACAAGGGGCTGGGGCTCATCCCGGAGACGGCAAGCCTGCGGACGCTGAGCCTCGACCTCCTGAGCGGCGGTGTGGCGGCGTTCTACCGAAACGACGAGAACAAGCTCTACGTTGTCTCGAAGACCGGGACCGCCGGACCTACCGAGCGCTTCTACTTCTCCCACGAGTTCGACCACGCCCTCCAGGACCAGAACTCGACGATCTTCAAGGACCAGGACAAGGTCCTCGACCAGGGTGACCGACTGCTCGCCCGGCAGGCGATCTACGAAGGCGACGCGACCCTGCTGATGACCCAGTGGGCGGCCGCGCATCTGACCCAGGAGGAGCTGCTGGCCGTGCTCGCGGCTGGCAACGACCCCGCTGCGCAGGCGGTCGTCGCGCGAACGCCCGCCATCCTGCGGGACACGCTCACCTTCCCGTACACCAGCGGCTTTGCCTACGTGTCCGGCGTCCAGGCGAAGGGTGGTTGGCCCGCCGTCGACGCGTACTTCTCGAGGATGCCCGAGTCCACCGAGCAGATCCTCCACCCCGAGAAGTACACAGCCAGTGAGTCCCCGGTCCAGGTCACGATCCCCCCGGACCTTGCGTCGCGTCTCGGCGGTGGCTGGACGGTGCCGCTCCGGGACACGTTCGGCGAGCTTCAGCTCGGGATCTGGCTGCGCGAGGCCGGGGTCGCGACAGCGACCGCGACCGCGGCTGCGGCGGGCTGGGGCGGCGATCGGCTGGCGGTCCTCGCAGGCCCCAAGGGCACCTGGGCGATCGCCATCCACACCGAATGGGACACGACCGCCGACGCGACCGAGTTCGAGTCCGCGGCGACCACGGCGATCCGCAAGGCCGGCGGGGTCGCGGCCGTGCTGCCCGGTGGCGGGGGCAAGGCTCGCTGGGTCGTCATCGCCGACCACGCCGACACCCTGCGAACGGTCGAGGGCGCCCTGGGGCTCGCCGGGTAGCCAGGCGTTCGCGGCGGAGACGCCCGACCTACATGGACTCGGGCGCGGAGATCCCCAGCAGGGTCAGGGCGTTCGCCAGCGTGATGCGAGCAGCGTCGGCGAGTGCCAGGCGGGCCGCCGACCGTGCCGGCTCGTCGGCGTCGACCACCCGCGCATCCCGGTAGAAGCCGTGGAACGTGGTCGCGAGCTCGGTCGCGTAGGCCGTGATGCCCTGGGTCTCCTCGGCCGCGACCGCATCCTCGATGACCTCGGGGAACCGGACGATGGCCCGCGCCAGCGCTGCCTCGGGACCAGCGCTCAGGGTTCCGGCGACGTCGCTCGCCGGGGCGAGCCCGGCGTCCGCGGCCTTGCGCAGGATCGATGCGATCCGGGCATGGGCGTACTGGACGTAGTAGACCGGGTTCTCGTTCGACTGCTTCTTGGCCAGCTCGATGTCGAAGTCGATCTCGGTCGTGACGCCTCGTGACGCGAAGAACCAGCGCGCGGCATCGACCCCGACCTCGGCCAGGAGCTCGTCGAGGGTGATGAACTCGCCGGCCCGTTTGCTCATCGACACTTCCTGGCCGTCCCGCACGAACCGGACCCAGGAATAGAGCAGGATCTGGACGGCCTCTCGGTCGTAGCCCATCGCCTCGGCGGCATTGCGCACGCGGGCCACGGTCCCGTGATGATCCGCCCCCCAGATGTAGATGAGGTGGTCGAACCCGCGACTGAATTTCTCGGTGACATAGCCGATGTCCGCCGCGAAATACGTCGGCTCGCCGTTCGAGCGGAAGATGACCCGGTCCTTGTCGTCGCCGAAATCGGTCGAGCGGAACCAGACGGCCCCATCCTGCTCGTAGACGTGGCCTCGCTCGCGCAGGCGCTCGACGGCGCGCTGGACCCAGCCCTCGTCGTGCAGTCGAGCCTCACTGGTCCAGACGTCGAACCGGACCCCGAGCGCGGCCAGGCTGGACTCGATCCCCTCGCGCACCCGGCCGGCCGCCCAATGACCGATCGATCCGTCGGTGTCGGCGCCCCCTGAGGTCGCGGCGTCCCAGACGTCGGCCGGAAGCGCCGTCGCGAGGTCGTTGACGTAGTCGGCCTTGTAGCCATCTTCGGGTACCGGCTCGCCTCGCCGGATGGCCGCCACCGATGCGCCCAGGTTCCGGATCTGGCCCCCCGAATCGTTGAAGTAATACTCGCGCGTCACGTGCTGACCGCCCGCCTCGAGCACCCGGCTGAGCATGTCGCCGATGAACGCCCCGCGCGCGTTGCCGACATGGAGCGGCCCGGTCGGGTTGGCCGACACGAACTCGACATTCACCGAGCGCGTCCCGGTCACCGGCACGCGTCCCCAGGCCGACGGGTCCGCGAGGATCGCCGCGATGGTCGACTCGAGGGCCCCGTCGTCGAGGCGGATGTTGAGGAAACCGGGTGGGGCCACGTCCGCGGAACCGACCGGGCTCGCGTCGGGATCGTCCGCCGCCTCGGTGACGAGCGCCGCCGCGAGTGCCGAGGCGATGGCGAGTGGGGCCATCCGGTAGGGGCGGGCGAGCCGCATCGCCAGATTGCTCGCGAAGTCGCCGTGGATCGGATCGGCGGGGCGCTCGACCTCCACTCGGGGCCTGGGGGTGTCGTCCGGCCAGCTCGGCAGCGCGCCCGACTCGACGGCACGATCCCAGGCACGGCTGACCGCGGCCTGCACCCGCGCGCGCAGGGTTGACGCGGAGACGCTCTCGGGGCGCGTGGTCGGTTCGGTCACGTCATTCCTTCTGAGTTGGTGGACGTCGCCGATGGTACCGGGCGGGTCCTAGACGCGACGGCCGTCCCAAGACCGCAGACCGGTGTCAGGGCGCAACACTGTTGCGTATTTGTATGGTCTGGGACGGTAGATGGTCCGCAACAAGTACTGGCCAAGAGCAGGACCCCCTCCCATCATTCTGGGCGGACAGATCAAGCCGGGGCAGGCTTGTCTTTTCGGTTGTCAAGCCTCCACAGTCGTCCCTGAGACCGGAGTTGCATCCATGGATATCCGAAGGATCGCGGGGGTGCTCGCGGCTCTCGTCCTGACATTCAGCGTGGCCGGCGTCGCGATGGCGACCAAGGGAACCGGGACTGACCACACGGGCACGACCTGTGAGGACTCCTCGAGTGGCCACGGTTCAGGCGGCGACGATTCGTCCTCGAAGGTCAAGGTCAGTACCGCCACGTCCGACACGTCGAAGGACGAGGACGGCGATACGGACGACGCCAGCGACAAGGACGACGGCAGCGATACCGAAGGCGCCGGCGACAAGGAAGACGCCAGCGACAAGGACGACGCGGGCGACAGTGAAGGCGCCGGCGACAACGACTGCGAGAACGAAGGGCCGGGATCCACCAAGAGCCCGCACCCGACCAGGACCCCGCACCCGACCGGGACCGCCGAGGCGACGGGTACCGCGGAAGCGACCGAGACCCCGGAAGCCACCAAGACCGCGCACCCGACCGAGACGCCCGAGGCGACCGGCACCGCGGAAGCGACCGAGAGCCCGGAGGCCACCAAGACGCCGCACCCGACCGAAACGCCCGAGGCGACCGGCACGGCCGAGGCGACCGAGACGCCCGAGGCGACCGGCACCGCCGAAGCGACCGAGAGCCCGGAAGCCACCAAGACCCCGCACCCGACCGAGACGCCCGAGGCGACTGGCACCGCGGAAGCGACCGAGACTCCGGAAGCCACCGAGACTCCAGAGGCGACCGGCACCGCGGAAGCGACCGAGACCCCGGAGGCGACACCGACGCCGACCGCCACGCCGACGCCGCCCGAAGAGACGGCCACGCCGACGCCACCCGAAGAGACGGCCACGCCGACGCCGGTGATCACGCCGACGCCGCCCGAAGAGACGCCGACCCCGACCCCCGTCGTGACACCGACGCCGCCTGAAGCGACGCCGACCCCGACCCCGGTCGTCACTCCGACCCCGCCCGAAGCGACCCCGACCCCTGTCGTCACGCCGACCCCGCCCGAAGTCACCCCGACCCCCGTCGTGACGCCCACCCCGGTCGTCACGCCCACCCCGACAGAGACGGACGAGACCACCCCCACCCCGACCGGTGGCGTCGGTGGCGAGACGAGCACCCCGACCGGGACCCCCGAGGGCGGCGTGCTTGGTGAGACCAACACCCCGACCGGACCGCCCACGGACATCGCCGCATCGACCAACGGCGCGCCGGACGCCAGCGGAAGCTTGCCGATCCTGCTCCTGGTCCTCAGCCTCATCGCCTTCGCGGCCGTGATGGTTGCCCCAGCCCCTAGCCGCCGCTGAACTTGCTGTCGGCGGATGCCGGCAAAACCAGCCCGAACTGAGAAGCCCGACTCCGTGAGGATCGGGCTTCTTGCCTGCTCTCGAGCGGGCCGCGCTGAACGAACTCCTGGGCGAGACGCCGGCTATCCCTCGATGATCTCGAAGTGGGCAGTGTCCCACTGGACGATGAGCTCGGGGTGCCGCGTCGCCATCGGTCGGCGGATGTCGCCCCCGGTCGCCGCTT
>DASYJV010000184.1:0-1921 GCA_035996105.1 Candidatus Limnocylindrales bacterium
CCTTCGCAGAGGAGACCGAGACCGATCTCTTCGGCGAGCAGTCGGTCCTGTGCGGCGGCACCGCCGAGCTGGTCAAGATGGCCTTCGAGACGCTCGTCGAGGCCGGCTACCAGCCCGAGCTCGCCTACTTCGAGACGATGCACGAGCTCAAGCTCATCGTCGACCTGATGTATCGCGGCGGTCTCAACTTCATGCGCTTCTCGGTCAGCGACACGGCTGAGTACGGCGACTACATCTCGGGCCCGCGGATCATCGACGACCATGTCCGGGCCACGATGCAACAGGTCCTCAAGGAGATCCAGGACGGGACGTTTGCCCGCAACTGGATCGCCGAGAGCGAATCGGGGGGCAAGGAGTTCGAGCGGCTGCGGGGCGAGAACCGCGACCATCTGATCGAGCGAGTCGGCTCGCGGCTGCGCGGCCAGATGCCGTTCCTCGACCCGGTCGAGGTCGTGGCCGGTCAGACCCAGGCGTCGGCGACGACGCCCGGTGCGGCCCGGTGAGTCCCGCGGTACCGCGACCCGCGGGGCCGTTCGTGGCGCCGGGGAGCGTCCGCATCTTCGACACGACCCTGCGGGACGGCGAGCAGGCGCCCGGCGCGGGCCTGACCGCTGCGGAGAAGCTCGACGTCGCCCGCCAGCTGGCGCGGCTCAAGGTCGATGTCATCGAGGCGGGCTTCCCGGCCGCATCGCCAGGCGACTTCGAGGCGGTCCGCCGGATCGCCCTCGAGACGCGCGGCGGGATCGCGGTCGCGGCGCTCGCCCGCTGCAAGGACGGCGACCCGCAACGGGCGATCGAGGCGATCAAGGTCGCCGAGCGCCCGCACCTCCACGTCTTCATCGCCACGAGCGATATCCACCTCAAGCACAAGCTGCGCATCGACCGCGAGACCGCGCTCGCCGAGGCGGTCCGCTGGGTCCGCTACGGCCGCGAGCAGCTTGGTCGCGACGCCGAGATCGAGTTCTCGGCGGAGGACGCCTCGCGGACCGATCTCGACTACCTGTTCCAGGTCTACGAGGCCGTCGTCGAGGCGGGCGCCTCGACGGTCAACATCCCCGACACGGTCGGCTACGCCATCCCGTCCGAATTCGGGGCGCTGGTCAAGCGCGTCGTGGATCTGGTCGGTGACCAGGCGACCGTCAGCGTCCATTGTCACAACGACCTGGGCCTCGCGACGGCGAACACCCTGGCCGCGGTCCAGGCGGGCGCACGCCAGGTCGAAGTCACGATCAACGGTCTTGGCGAGCGAGCCGGCAACGCGTCGCTCGAAGAGGTCGTGATGGCGCTTCGAACGCGCCCGACCCAGTTCCCCGAGCTTGCCTCGGGGGTCGCCACGGAGCAGCTGACGGCCGCCAGCCGGCTGGTCAGCTACCTGACCGGTTTCGCCATCCAGCCGAACAAGGCGATCGTCGGCGGGAACGCGTTCGCCCACGAGTCCGGGATCCACCAGGATGGCGTGATCAAGAACCCGTTGACCTACGAGATCATGACCCCGCAGTCGGTCGGGCTGACCGGGAACCAGCTGACGATCGGCAAGCTGTCCGGTCGCAAGGGCCTCCAGGGCAAGCTGCGCGAGCTCGGCTACACGTTCGAGGGCGAGGCGCTGGAGGAGATCTACCGCCAGGCGGTGGCCCTCGCCGACGCCAAGAAGGAGGTCACCGACGCGGACCTCCACGCTCTCGTCGAGCAGCGCTCGTCCGAGGTCCCGGCGTCGGTCGCGATCGTCGGCTGGAGCGTGACCTCGTCGCACGGCGGGAACGCCACGGGCTCGGTGACCCTCAGTATCGCGGGCGAGGAGCGGACGGCCGAGGCGACCGGCAACGGCCCGGTCAACGCCCTCTTCGGCGCGGTCGACGATGCGCTGCAGCCGGTCCTCGGCTGGCACCCGACGCTCACCGAGTACGAGATCAAGGCCGTCTCC
>DASYJV010000185.1:0-2828 GCA_035996105.1 Candidatus Limnocylindrales bacterium
CAGCGCGACGAGCCCGGCGGTGACCAGGATGGAGCCCGCGACGACCGGCAAGCGCCGGCCGCGACGATCGGACAGGCGCCCTCCGATCGGCGCCGCGACCGCCCACAGCGCCGAGATCGCGAGCAGGACCAGCCCGGCGACCTGGGCGGTTTCGCCCTGAAGGTTCTCGACGAGCAGTGGCACCAGGAAGAAGGCGCCGTGCAGGACGACCGTGGCGCCCATGACGCCGAGGACGGCCGCCGCGAACGGCCGGATCGCGAACAGACGGGGATCGACCGCAGGGTGGTCGCTGGCGAGCTCGAATCGGAGGAACAACAGGAGGAGCGGGAGCACCACGATCGCCGCCAGCGTCCCGAGCCCGCCGTCGCCGGCGCCCCGGATCGCGACCAGAAGGGCGATGAGCGTCGCGGCCAGGAGGCCGAGGCCGGGCAGGTCGAAGGGCCGTGGTCGTGCCGCCGCGGGCAGCGGGCCATCTCGGTCGGGAGCATCGCCCCGCTGCCGGTCGGGCGGGGCGGCCAACCCGACCGTGACCGCCGCGAACAGGGCGACCGGCACCGCGATGAAGAACAGTGACCGCCAGCCGAAGGCGCCGACCAGCACACCCCCGATGAACGGCGCGATCGCCGCGGCGACCGAGGTGAGTCCGTCGAATGCGCCGAATGTCGTGCCCAGACGCTCCGGTGTGGACATCGCCCGGACGAGCCCGACCGAGGTGGTCGAGACCAGGGCGCCGCTGACCGCCTGGAGCACACGGGCGACCGCCAGCAGCTCGAAGGACGGGGCGACCGCGGCCAGCAGGGAGGCCACGGCGAAGGCGACCACCCCGACCAGGAAGACGCGGCGTTGTCCGAAGCGGTCGCCCAGGCTGCCACTCGCCGGCAGGGCGAGGGTGACGGCACCGAGGTAGAGCGTGACCAGCGTCGAGACCGTCGACGGATCGATCGAGAATTCAGCCATCACCCGCGGCAGCGCGACCGCGAGCATCGTGGAGTTGAGTGGCACGAGCACGGATCCGCTCGCCACCCCGATGAACGCCGGGCTCAGCAGACGCCCGTCGCCGGGGGCGGTCACAGGAGGCGGACCGACCCGGTCGTACCGTCGAGCTCGACCAGCCGGCCGTCGGCGATCCGGAGCGTCCCGTCGCGCGTCCCGACCACGGCCGGCAGGGCGAACTCGCGTGCCACGACGGCTGCGTGCGAGATCACGCCACCGGTGTCCGTGATGAGCCCGCCGGCGATCGCGAAGAGCGGCACCCACGAGGGGTTCGAGGATGGGCAGACGATGATGTCGCCGGCCTGTACGGACCCGAAATCGGCCTGGGTGAGGATGACCCTCGCCGGTCCGCGGGCGATCCCCGGCGACGCACCGGTGCCCTGGAGCTGGTTCGGGTCGGTCGACGCGAATCGGACACCATCGAACCGGTCGCCGCCGCCTTCTTCGGTCGGGATCAACCCGACATGGCGCGGTGGGCGAGTGGCCGCCTGTCGGGCCAGGGTCGCCGCGCGATCCGCGAGCAGCGCCCGCCGGTCGCCTGGCTGGCGGATCACGTCGGGGACCTCGTCGCGACGGAACAGGAAGATATCGGCCGGGTCCGCGATCGACCCCTCGTCGGCGAGTCTTCGTCCGACCCGCATCACGAATCGCCGCAGCGACGCCTGGGCCATCCGGTCGATCCAGTAGTTGTGCGTCTCGGTGAGCGGCCCGACCCTGCGGGCCGCAGCGAGGACCGCCTCGAAGCGCCCGAGCTGCTCCGGGTCTGTGGCCAGGGTGGACCGCACCCGCGCCGCCAAGGCGTCGGCGTCCTTCGCCAGCCGCTCGCGACGCGCCTCGATGCTGACCGCGGGCGGGGAGGCGATCCGTTTGGCAAGCTCCCCGATCAGCAGGCCGGGTTCCTCTGCCCATGACGCGATGGTCAGATCGTCGAAGCTCTGGCCGAGATGGCCATGCTCGTTCAGGAACGCATCCAGTCGGGCAACGAATAGCCCGGAACCATCGACCGCGGCAAGGTCGGCGATCGAGGCGCCCGGTTCGGCCAGAGCCTTCGCCAGGGCCGGTGTTGCCGCGGCCAGTGCCGCGAGGCCGTCGAGCTGGCGCTGGACGTCGTGCAGCTCGTCGATCGCCCCGCCGATCAACATGAGCGCCTCGCCAGGTGGCGCGTTCTCGACGATGGATTCGTACAGGTCCGCGAGGTCGTCGAGCACCTGGTACGGCCCCCGGATCACGTAGAAATGGAGGGACCAGCAGCGCCCGATCCGGGTCCAGGCCTCGTCCCATGCCTGGCTCAGCTGATCCCGCGACATCGCCTCGACCGGCTGCGCGGCGACCCAGGCATAGTGCTCACGCAGCTCCGGGACGACCTGGTCGTGCCAGTAGGCCTCGGTCAGCGGGATGCGCGCTCGGCAGCCCTCGCGCCGCTGGGCCCACATCGCCGGCTGTTCGGACTCGGGAACATCGGTCGCCAGGGCGAAGTAGGCGTAGCCATTCCAGATCCGGACGCGGACCTCTGCGGGCGTGCCGAGCCGCAGGTAGCCATAGGCCATCCCTGCGCCGAGGACCCGCACCCAGTCGCCCGCCAACGGGGCGAGTGCCCGGGGCATGTGCATGTCGTCCCATTCCCAGGTCAGGGTCGCGTCAGACGGGTCGACCCACTCGATCGGGAAGGCTGGATCGGGGGTCTCCCCGGCGATGGGCATGCTCGGCCCTCGGCGTGACACCTGACGGGGCCGGCAGGCACCCGGCGCAGGAGCCGGCATGGTACCAACCCCGGAACGGACCGATCCGGGCGTCGGCGCCTATGATGCTGCTCGCGTCGAGGTCCCCGGGGAGTA
>DASYJV010000186.1:0-7701 GCA_035996105.1 Candidatus Limnocylindrales bacterium
CTCCGAGACGACGGCACCGCCGGCCGCCACGATCGAGGCGGCGAGCCGGCTGTGTGCTCGCGGGTGGATGACCGCGTGGCCCGATCCGATGACCGCGACGGTGATCCCCCGAGCGTGGACCGCGGCGGCGTGCGCAGCCCCATCGATGCCGACGGCCAGACCCGAGATCACGCTCGCGCCGACCGCCGCCAGGTTGGCCCCGAGCCGTGCCGCGATCGCCCGTCCCTCATCGGTCGGGCGACGCGTCCCGACGACCGCCACGGCGGCCTGGACATGCATCGCGGCGGGGTCGCCGAGGACATACAGGACGTGGGGCGGCATCTCGATGGCCGCCAATCGGGCCGGGTACGCCTGGTCCTCCATGGTCACGATCTGCAGACCCAGCGCATGGACGCGAGCCAGCGTCGCCCCGGCCTCGTGCGCGGCGACCCCGATGGCCACGGCCACGGAGTCCGAGATGGCCGTCCCGGGGCGCGCATGTCCGTCGGCTGCGGCAAGGCCCGGGACCGCGGCGATCCGGGCTGGACCGCCCGGCGACGAGGCCTCCCGAAGGATCGCCAGTCCGCTGCCATATCGACCGAGTAGCACCCCGAGTCCGACGGGTCCGAGCCCGTGAACGCCGGCCAGCACCGCCCAAGCGTCGCGCTCCTCGCTCGCGACCATCGGTCGCACCGGAGGCACCTCGCTCGAGGCGGGTCCGACCACCCCGGCCGTCGGCCCCGATGCGCTGACGCCGAGCACCTCAGATCACCTCGGCGGCGGCGACGCGCGTGTCGGCCGAACGGAACCATGCCGCCTCATCGAGATGCGCCTCGGCAACGCGAGGTTCGCCAGCCAGGTCCGCGATGGTTCGGGCGACCCGCAGCAGGCGCTCCGTTCCTCTTCCGCTCGCTCGTTCCAGCTCCGCGAGCGCGACGACCCGACGCTCGGAGACGCGATGGAGCTGGCAGGCATCGCGCAGCGACCGGCCGGTCAGCCGACCGTTCAGGACGGGCTGGCCGCGACCGACCGCCACCGCCCGGGCGGACGCGATCCGCCCGGCGACGGTGGCCGAGCCTTCCGGATCCGAACCGCGCACGAGGGCGAGCGGCGCGACGCGCGGCATCGAGATCCACAGGTCGATCCGGTCCCGGAGCGGGCCCGAGACGCGTCGCTGATACCGGTCGGCGACGAGCGTCGCACACGCGCACGCGCGGTCCGAGCTGCCGGCGAAGCCGCACGGGCATGGGTTCATCGCGGCGACCAGCTGGAAGCGCGCCGGGAAGATCGTTGCCCGACCCACCCGCGAAACGGCGACCCGCCCTTCTTCCATCGGCTGCCGCAGCGCTTCGAGGACGTCCCGGCCGAACTCGGGAAGCTCGTCGAGGAACAGGACGCCCTGGTCGGCGCGGGTGATCTCGCCCGGCGACAGGTTGGGCCCGCCACCGACCATCCCCGCGTACGAGATCGTGTGATGGGGCGACCTGAACGGCGGGCGTCGTCGCAACTCACCGATGGGCCCCTCGCCGGCCGCCGACGCGACCACCGTGGCCGCCAGTGCCGCGGCGTCGTCGAGTGGCGGCAGAAGACTCGGGATCGTGCGCGCCAGCAGGGTCTTGCCCGAGCCGGGCGGGCCGGTGAGCAGGAGGCCGTGGCCACCCGCCAGGGCGATCTCCAGCCCTCGTCGCGCCTCGAGCTGGCCGCGAACCTCGCACAGATCCGGCATCGGCAAGCCGCCTCGACCGAGCGGTCCGTCGGTGGCCCGGTCGGTGATCGCCGTCCCGGCTCCGTCGACCAGCTCGATGCGCCGCGGCGCCTGTGCTCGATGTCGGCCCCGGTGCGCGCGGATGACCTCGACTGCATCGGCCAGGGTCTCGACGCCCGCGACCTCCATCCCCTCGATCAGTCGGGCTTCATCGACGGCCGCGGCGGCCACCACGACCCGTCGGAGGCCGCGCCGGGCGAGCACCGCGACCATCGGCAGCACGCCTGGCACGGAACGAACCTCGCCACCGAGCGACAGCTCGCCGATCAGCGCGATCCGGACCGGACCGGGCGCCACCTGCTCCGAGCCGAGCAGGATCCCGAGCGCCATCGCGAGGTCGAGCGAAGCTCCCGCCTTGCGCTGGTCGGCTGGGGCGAGGTTCACCGTGATGCGCCGCGGCGGGTAGACGAAGCCCGCGTTGCGCAATGCGCCGCGGACACGCTCGCGCGCCTCCTGGAGGGCCGCGTCCGCGAGACCGACGATGGTGAACCCCGGCAGACCGGGGCCACGTCGACCTCGACCCGGATGAAGCGTCCGTCGAGGCCGTTGAGGGTTGCGGACGGGACGATGGCCAGCACGCTCCGAACCCTAGGGTCCGGGCGTCACCGCTCGGTCAACCTGCCCTCACCCCGGGCTTATCCGGCGGGGAACGTGCCGTCGCGGGCTCAGCGCGTGGGAACGGTCGCCGCCGCGGATACCGGCTTGTCGAGCGATCGCGCAAAGTGGAGCATCGACGCGCCGAGCGGTGAATCGGCCTTCGTGAACATGAACGGCTCGCCCGAGTTCAGCGCGCTGATGGCGCCGCGATACTCGTTGACCACCTGGAAATCGATCGTTCGCTTGAGCGCACCCTCGGCGTTCTTGACGTTGATCCCCGTGAAGGCGGTCGAACGGTTGAGGACCAGCTTGACCTTCGCCGCCGGGTAGCCAAGGTGATCCATCGTCTCGATGATCAGCCGGACGTTCTTGAGGCAGGAGAGGTCGGCGGTCATCACCACGAAGATCGTCTCGGCGGCCTCGAAGACGCCGAGGTTGACGTCGTCGAGCCGCTTGTCGATGTCGATCAGGGTGTAGTCGTAGAGCGAGGCGAGCTGCTCGGCGATGAACGGCAGGTGCTCCGGGTGGACCAGCTCGGCGGTCTCCGGTGACGGCGGTGCCAGCAGCAGGTCGATCCCCGAGTCGTGCTTGACCATGACCTGCTTGATGAGGTCGACATCGATCGAGGGCGCGGTCACGACGTCGACGATGCTCTTCCGATCGAGGCCGAGATCGAGGAAGACTCGGTGATCCCCGAATTGCAGGTTGCCGTCGACGAGCGCGACTTTGCGACCGAGCTCGCGGTGCAGCGCGATGGCGGCATTGATGGCGATGGTCGTGGTCCCGACCCCGCCCTTCGCCCCGTAGAACGCGAGGATCCGTCCCAGCGGCGGACGGGCCAGCAGCGATTCCCGTGGCGCGAACCGCGCCAGCAGGCTCTTGATGCGGGCCAGCAGCTCGGCCGGGTGGAACGGCTTGATCAGGTAGTCGTCGGCGCCGGCGCGCAGGCCGCGGACCTTCTGCTCCACCTCGCGCTCCGCGGTGAGCATGATGATCGGGACGTGGCTGGCGCTGCCCTCCTCCGTCCGGATCTTGGTCGCCACCTGGTAGCCGTCGAGCTTGGGCAGCATGACGTCGAGCAGGATGAGGTCCGGCGCTTCCGCCCCCCAGAGACGGAAACCCTCGGCGCCATCCGACGCGACGACGACGTCATAGCCTTCCTGCTTGAGCGTGTACTGCAGGAGCCGCTGTACGTTCGGGTCGTCATCCACGACGAGGATCTTCGCCATCAGTCCTCCGGAGCTCGCCGAGTCAGGCACGTTCGCGGGAAACGGGCACGTCTGGGGAGCCCTCCCCCGGCGCGGCGATTATAGGACCCGCCCCGTGCCGCGACGCATACCATCGGCGCAGCCTCGGCATCAGGCGCATGTCGGGTCGGCCAGGTATTCGAAGACCAGGCGGCTCCAGGTCTCGAGTCGGTCGATGACCGCTTCGACGCCGGACGGCTCGACGAACGAACCAGTCAGCTTGTCCGTCTCGCGGACCGAGACCGGCCGGCCGGCCGTGTCCGCGAGGTAGACCGCTCCGAGATGGACCGATCCGACGTCGGTCGTGTCGTCATTCAGCAGTCCGACGAGCCGGAACGACGGGACGAAATCGGCCTCCAGCTCTTCGTCCCATTCGCGTCGGAGGCCGCCGAGCAGGCCGCCGTCACCTGGGTTGAGGTGGCCGCCGATCCCGATCGAGAACCGTCCGTGGAGCCGGGCGTCGGCGCCCGCCGTCGTCCGTTGCATGAGGAAGTATCGCTCGCCGTCACGCAGTACGAGGTATGGGATGACCTGCTTGTAGTCGCGATCGACCTCCATCGCTGCACGTGGCTCGTAGCTGCCGTCGCGCTCCAGCGCATCGACGAACGCATCGAGGTCGTCTGTCCGCAGGCCGTGCCAGCCCGCGGCGTCGATGACCGCCGCTCGCGGCACCACGTAGACCCGCTCGTCGCTCATCCCGACTGGTCGAGGATCGACCGCGCGGCGTGGAGGCGATCGGTGATGGCCCGCTCGTCGGGCCCGTCCGGTCGCTCGAGCTCGGCCAGCCAGGCATCGAGCGCCCCACGCAGATCGCGCAATCGAGTCGCGACCGCCGGAGCATTGGTCGCGAGGATCGCGGCGCCCATCGCCTCGTCGCCACGAGCGACCCGGGTCATGTCCCGCCACGCGCCGGCCGCCAGCGTGGCCGCTTCGGACCAGTCGGCCCGCCCGGCGACCGCCTCGACCAGCGCCGCGGCGAGCACGAGTGGCAGGTGGCTGATGGCGGCGACCGCGCGGTCGTGGGTGAGCGCGTCCGTCTGCACGATCCGCGCGCCGCAGGCGCTGGCGAGCCGCGCGACGAGCGCCACGTCGGATCCGCTCGCCCCGACGCCCGGCACCAGCACCCACGGTCGATCCGCGAAGAGGCCTGCGTCGGCCGCGGCATAGCCAGCGGTCTCACGGCCGGCCATCGGATGACCGCCGACGAAGCGGAGGCCGAGGGCATCCGCATGGTCGACCAGCATCCCCTTCGTGCTCGCGACATCCGTGATGACCGCGTCCGCCGAGAGCAGGCCGCGCCACGGGCCCGCCAGTCCGTCGAGATCCGCGAAGCACGCCGTCGCCGGCCCGGCCAGGACCACCAGGTCGGCGCCCGGCAGGACCGACTCGAGCGATGGGGCGGCGAGGTCGATGACGCCCTCCGCAAGCGCCCGTCTCGGCCCGTCGCCCGACGGGGACCATGCAGCGAGCTGCCAGCCGTTGGTCTCGGGGTTCGAGCGAAGGGCGCGCGCGATCGAACCCGCGATCAATCCGAAACCGATGAACGCGACCCGCATGGGCCCGAGTATCGCAGCCGCTCTCAGCGGCGGCACGCCATGTGCCGGATCAATCCCGCCAGCCGGCCGATGTCATGGCGCGGCCCCCGATCCAGGCGGTCCCGCCACGACGCTGCACCGTGCGTCGATCCGCAGCGCGACGCTCCGCCAGGACAGAGGAGCCGGGTCCGGTCGCGGAGCTCGGCGGTCCGGGATCGTCCGCTGGTTCGAGGCGTCGGGGCGTCACCCGACGAGCCGCCTCCCGGCGCTCGTCGTGGAGGGAGGCACCACACCGCGGACAGCGGCGTTCCTCGGCGAAGAGGGCTGCCAGTGGTGACACCGTGTAGATCTGCCGTCCACACGTTCGGCAGGCAAGCCTGGGCATCGCCGACGGCCTCGATCAGACCTTGGGCAGGCCGGCCAACGCGGCCTCGACCCGCTCGAGCGGGTACTCGTAATCCTCGAGGGTGCCGTCGAGATAGCGCTCGTAGGCCGACAGGTCGAAGTGCCCATGGCCGCAGAGATTGAACAGGATGACCCGTGCCTCGCCAGCTTCCTTGGCGGCCAGCGCTTCGTCGATCGCGACGCGGATCGCGTGGGTCGGCTCGGGTGCCGGAAGGATCCCTTCGGCTCGGGCGAAGGCAACCCCGGCCTCGAAGCTCGAGCGCTGATGGATGCTGCGGGCCTCGATGAAGCCGTGCTCCTTGAGCAGACTGACCAGCGGCGCCATGCCGTGATAGCGGAGCCCGCCGGCGTGGATCGGCTCCGGGATGAAGTCCGAACCCAGGGTATGCATCTTGACAAGCGGGGTGAGCTTGCCCGTGTCGCCAAAGTCATAGGCGTAGACGCCGCGGGTGAGGCTCGGCGCGGCCTCGGGCTCGGCGGCGATGACCCGGTGCTTCGCGCCGTCGCGGAAGTTGCGACCGAGGAATGGGAACGTCAGCCCGGCGAAATTCGAGCCGCCCCCGGTGCACGCGATGACGACATCCGGGGACTCGCCAGCCATCCCCATCTGCTCCAGCGCCTCCTGGCCGATGATCGTCTGGTGCAGGAGCACGTGGTTCAGGACCGAACCGAGGGCGTACTTCGTGTCGTCGCGCGTGGCGGCGTCCTCGACCGCCTCGCTGATCGCCATCCCGAGTGAGCCGGGGCTATCCGGTGTCGCGGCGAGGACGGATCGGCCGTAGTTCGTGGTCAGCGACGGGCTCGCGACGACCTCTGCGCCATAGGTCTCCATGAGGATCCGGCGGTACGGCTTCTGGTCGTAGCTGGCGCGGACCATATAGACCTTGACCTCGAGCCCGAAGTAGGCCCCCGCGAACGCCAGGGCGCTCCCCCACTGGCCCGCCCCGGTCTCGGTGGCCAGGCGTTTGACGCCCTCTTCCTTGTTATAGAACGCCTGCGGGAGCGCGGTATTCGGCTTGTGGCTGCCGGCCGGGCTGCCGCCCTCGTACTTGTAGTAGATGTGGGCGGGCGTGTCGAGCGCCCGTTCGAGCCGATGGGCGCGGAAGAGCGGGCTCGGTCGGTAGAGCCGGTAGGCGTCCCGGACCGGCTCCGGGATCTCGATCTCCCGCTCGGCCGAGACCTCCTGGCCGATGAGCGCCATGGGGAAGAGCGGCGCCAGATCCGCCGGGCCGATGGGCTGGCCCGTCCCGGGATGGAGTGGCGGCGACGGCGGTACGGGCAGGTCTGCGGCGATGTTGTACCAGGCGCGCGGGATGCGCGATTCGTCGAGGACGAATTTGACCTGTCTCGGATCCGACGGCGCCATTGCTACCCTCCACCCTGGCTCGAAACCGGAACCTATCGCAGCCGACGGCCTCGGCGCAAGCGATGTTCCGACTTGTGATGACGACGCGGCTTGTCGAGCGACGCCTGCTCGCCGGTCGCCTGCTGGTCCTGCCCGTGCGGGTGGCGCTCCCTGGGCTTGTCGTGCTCCGAGCCGTCGTCATGACCCGACCCGCACTGGCTCCCGCGGTTCGAACCATCGTCGCAACCCGAGCCATCAGGTGGGCCGGACGTCGGGCGTGGTGTCGGCCGCGGCGTCGGGCGTGGTGTCGGGCGTGCCGTCGGGCGTGGCGTCGGTTCGGCCGTCGGCGTCGGTCGCGCGGTCGGGGCCGGGGTCGGGGTCGGCCGGGCCGTCGGCACAGGGGTCGGCGTCGGGGCCAGGGTCGGCGTCGGACGCGGTGTCGGCCTCGGCGTCGGCGTGGGTGTCGGGGCGACCGTCGGGTGCGGGGTCGGGGCGACCGTCGGGTGCGGCGTCGGGCGGGGCGTCGGCGGCTCGACCGTGACGGGGACCGGAGTCCGCGTCGCGACGGGGATCAGCGTCGGGACGGGCGTTGCCGGCGGCGTCGGCACGGCGGTCGGGACCGGCGTCGGGGTGACGGTCGGCAGCGGCGTCTGGGTGACGGTCGGGCTTGGCGTGATGGGCGGGGTCGAGGTGGGGGTCGTGGTGGAGGTCGGCGTCCCGGGGGGCGTCGTCGAAGGCGGCGTCGTCGGTCGGGTTGTGGCGGTCGGCGCGCTCGCGGTCGACGGGGCGGTCGGGCCTGGCGAGATGACCGCGGTGACGGGCGTCGGT
>DASYJV010000187.1:0-3143 GCA_035996105.1 Candidatus Limnocylindrales bacterium
CTGAATTCGTTACGGGAACGATCCTCGTGGTCGTCGTCGGGGTCCAGCTCCAGCTGTTGCCGGTCCTCGCCATCCCCCCGCGCGATTCGGACATCCCCACGCAGATCCGCTACCTGCTGATGCCGGCCCTCGCGATGGCCATCGTCTATTTCGGGTACATCGCCAGGATGACCCGGGCGGGCACGATCGAGGTCCTCCAGTCCGACTACACCCGGACGGCGGCCATGAAGGGCCTCACCACCAGCCAGACGATGCGGCGGCACGTCCTGCGCAATGCGCTCATCCCGACGGTCGCGGTGATCGCGGTGCAGATCGGCTACCTGTTCGGCGGGATCATCGCGGTCGAGAAGATCTTCAACTACAACGGCATGGGCCAGACGATGCTGTTCGCCGCCCAGCGCAAAGACATCCCGCTGCTGACGGCGGGCGCCATCGTGATCGGCATCGTGTACATGGTCGCCACGCTCATCGCGGATGTGACCATCGCCTGGATGAACCCGCGGATCCGACTGGACACGGGACGCTGATGGATGCCGTCGTGGAACCGACCCCGGTCGCGCCGCTGCTCACGCCGGCCATCTCCGAGCGGTCGCAGGCGCGACGGGAGACGCTGCGGCAGCTGGTCCGGCGCCCGGCCTTCATAGTCGGGGTCCTCATCCTCATCGGCTGGACCATCACCGCGGTGCTCGGCGAACGGATCACGCCGTACGATCCGTTCAACTCCCTGTCCAGGCGTCAGCTCCCGCCGGGCGCGGAGCACCTGCTGGGTACGGACCGGCTGGGTCGCGACGTGCTCTCCAGGTTGATGGTCGGCTCCCGCGACGTCCTGATCGTGGCGCCGCTGGCGGCGATCGTCGGTGTCGTGGCCGGCACGCTCCTGGGACTCGTCATGGGCTTCTACCGCGGCATCGTCGATGACGTGCTCAGTCGGCTGGTCGAGGCGTTCCTCGCCCTGCCGGTCATCCTCGTCGCGTTGCTGACGCTGGTCGTGCTCGGGTCCTCACCAGTCGTCGTGATCGCGGTTGTCGGCATCCTGTTCACGCCGATCGTCGCCCGGACCGTCCGGTCCGCCGTGCTCTCGGAGCGCCAGCTGGATTACGTGACGGCAGCGCGACTGCGCGGGGAATCGGGGCCGTTCATCCTGTCGCGGGAGATCTTCCCCAACGTGCTCGGGCCCACCATCGTCGAGATGACGGTGCGCTTCGGCTATGCCATCTTCACCGTCGCGACCCTGTCGTTCCTCGGCGTCGGCATCCAGCCGCCCTCGCCCGACTGGGGCCTGACCGTGAGCCAGGAGTACACCAACATGATCTCCGGGGTCTGGTGGCCAACGCTCTTCCCCGCCCTTGCCATCGCGAGCACGGTCATCGCGGTCAACCTGATCGCGGACTCGCTCCAGTCGGTACTGAACGAATGACTGCCCTGGTCGCTCCTCCGAGCCCGGCCACGGTGGCCCCGGCCCTGAAGGTCGAGGACCTGTCGCTCGCCTACGTCGTGCGGGGGATCCGGCGACCGGTCCTGCGCGGCGTCTCCTTCGAGGTCCGGCCCGGCGAATCCTATGGCCTCGTCGGCGAATCCGGCTGCGGCAAGTCGACCACGGCCTATGCGGCGGTGCGCTACCTGCCCCGCAACGCGGTGATCACCGGAGGGCGGATCCTCGTCGGCGGCGCGGACATCACGAAGATGCCCGAGGACGAGGTGCGCGAGTTCCGGATGCACCACGCCTCGATGGTCTACCAGGACCCGGGCGCCGCCCTCAACCCGACGACCAAGGTCGGGCCGCAGGTCGTCGAGGCGTTCACCATCCTTGGGCAGAGCCGGGAGCAGGCTCGTGAGAGCGCGCTCAAGGCACTCCACCGCGTCCAGATCGCGGACCCCGAGCAGGTCATGCAGCGCTACCCGCACCAGCTCTCGGGCGGGATGCAGCAGCGGATCGTCATCGCCATCGCGCTGGCCTCCGACCCGAAGCTGCTGGTCCTCGACGAACCGACGACGGGCCTGGACGCCACGGTCGAGGCGAGTGTCCTCGATCTCGTCCGCTCGCTCCAGGCCGAGACGAACGCCGCCGTCCTGCTCATCGCCCACAACCTCGGGGTGATCCGGACCCTGTGCGATCGCGTCGGCGTGATGTACGCCGGCAAGATCGTCGAGGAAGGCGATGCCGCGGCGGTCTTCGAGAACCCCAAGCACCCCTACACCCTCGGACTGCTCCGGTCGCTGCCACGTCGGGGCGTCCGAAAGTCGGAGCGCGCACTGTCGACGATCCCGGGAAATCTGCCGCAGATCGGGACGCCGCTGCCGACCTGCGTCTTCGTCGATCGCTGCCAGCTCGCGACCGACCTGTGCCGGACGGTCGAGCCACCCCTGGTCCGGCTGGGGACCGGCTGGAGCCTCTGCCACCATATCGATCGACTCGGTGAGCTGGTCGAGCCACCGGCCATCATCGGCCAGGACACCGTCCAGGGCGAGCTGGCGCTGACGCTCTCGAATGTCTCGAAGACGTTCCGCCAGAGCGGCACCGATGTCCCGGCCCTGGTGAAGGTGGATCTCAACCTGTTCGACGGTGAGACGCTCGGGCTGGTCGGCGAGTCCGGCTCCGGCAAGTCGACGATGGCCAAGACCATCCTGGGCATCGAGAGTCCCGATGCGGGCGGCAACCTCGAGCTCGGCGACCATGACCTGGCCCCGCGATCGTCGAGCCGGCCGACGGCGGACAAGCGCTCGATCCAGATGGTCTTCCAGAACCCGGACTCGGCGCTCAACCGTGGCTGGACCGCCCGCCATATCCTCACCCGGTCGGTCAGCAAGCTCACCGGGCTCAAGGGCAAGGCCGTCACCGAGCGCGTCGACAAGCTGGCGGCCGACCTGCGCCTGACCCAGCGCCACCTGGACCTGAAACCGCGACAGTTGTCGGGTGGGCTCAAGCAGCGCCTGGCCATCGCCCGGGCGTTTGCCGGCGACCCGCGGATCGTCGTCGCCGACGAGCCGACCAGCGCCCTCGACGTCTCGGTCCAGGCCGCGATCCTCAACCTGCTCTCCGAGTTGCAGGCGAAGGGTCGGACGAGCTACCTGCTGATCTCGCACGACCTTGGGGTGGTTCGCTACCTCGCGGACCGGATCGCCGTGCTCTACCTCGGGCGGAT
>DASYJV010000188.1:0-3657 GCA_035996105.1 Candidatus Limnocylindrales bacterium
TCCCGTTCGCGGGTCTGATCGTCGCGACCCTGCGATCGGCGCCGTTCGTCGCGTTGCTCGCCATCGGGGCGGTGCTGGGCGCCTATCGCCTGCTTCCGCCGACGGCCCCGCGATGGCGCTCGGCGATCATGCCGGCCATCGTTGTCGGCATCGCCATCATGATCCTGAGCCAGGTATTCATCACCCTGGTCCCGCGGTTGGTCGGGGTCGCCGCGCTGGCCGGGTCCCTGGCGTCGGCGTTCGTGGCCTTGGCCTGGCTCTCGTTCACCTTCCAGGCGCTGCTATACGGCGCCGCGTGGGTCAGGGTCCGGGACGAGGCCGCGGACCGACGGGACTCAACTGCGCTGGGGGGTCCCGCAACGTCGGCAGAACCGCGCGTTGGCGGACAGTGACAGACCGCAGCTGATACACGGCTGAACCCCGGCGATGACCGGCTTGCCGGCCACGGACGGCCCGGTCGCGACCTCGTCCGTCGACGCGGCCCACAGTGCATCGATCCCGCCCTGGACGGCCGGGGGACGTCCGAGCAGCGGCATGTCCTGCGCGGCCGGACCACCCAGCCAGGCTGGACGCGACGGCCACTGCGGATCGGTCGACGGGGCGACGCCGGGTGTCGCCGGGGCCGGTTCGGCCTCGACCGTGGGCGAGGGGTCGGGGGCGACGATCTGCCACGTGGGCTGCTGGATGTGGTCGGAGGCGGGGGCTTCCACAGGCGAGGGCGCCGGCGCCGGCTCGGCAAGTTCGGCGGCGGCCGCGGCCGGAGCGGCCGCATCGAAGATCTCGGATTCGGCGCGCTCGGCATCGAGGTCCGGCAGGGGGACCCAGGCCTCGTGGTCGGCATCGGACTCGGTGGTCACTTCGGAGGCGCCGACGGCCTCGGGGGTCGCGACGGGTTCGGAGGTCGTGACGGGCGCGGGGGCCGCGACGGACTCGATGGTCACCTCGGCGGCCGCGACCGGCTCGGGGGCCGGGACGGGCTCGGAGGTCGCGACGACTTCCGGCTCGGCGGTTGCTCCGGACTCGGCGAAGACCTCGGGCTCGATGGGGAGATCGTCCTCGGGCTCGACGGCAGGTTCGACGCGTTCCGGCTCGTCCTCGATCCCGTCGGTCTCGGCGAAGACGGCACGCTCCCATACGGCCTCGGCCGCCGAGGCGGCGGCCTCGACCGCAGGCTCACTCGTCGCAGTGGGCTCGGCGATCGCCTCGGGCTCGGCGGACACCACGGCCTCGCTGGCGACCCACGGCATGTCGGCGGCATCGGGCTCGGCAAATGCGTCGGCCTCGGCGGCGCCCCAAGGATCGGCGGGTGTCATCGCTTCGGTCGCCGTCCACGGGTCGGGGGTCACCTGGGCGGCGACGGGTTCGGCGATCGCCTCGGGTGCGGCGGCGACCGACGGATCGGTCCCATCGGGTTCGGCAAGCGGGTCGGCGGCGGCGCTCCACGGGTCGGCGATCGACTCGGGCTCGGCCGCGACGGGCTCGGTGGTCGTTGCCAGCGTGGCGGGGACCCACGGGTCCACGATCGCCTCGGGCTCGGCAGGCGCGTCGGCCTCGGTAGTCGTCGCCGGCATGGCAGTGACCCACGGGCCATCGATGGCATCGCGCCCGTCGGACGCGTCGGCCTCGGTGGCTCCCCACGGATCGACGGCTGGCTCCGGCTCGGTGGCCGTCGCGGGCGTGGCGGCGACCCGGGGATCCAGGACGGTCTCCGGCTCGGTGACGGCTTCCGGCTCAGCCACGGCCCCGGGCTCTGCCACGGCCTCCGGCTCGGCCACGGCCTTGGCCTCGACGATGGCCCAGGGGTCGCTGAGCTGGTCGGCCTCGGCAAGCGCGTCGGCCTCGGCCGAACCCCAGGGATCGACGACCGCGCCGCCCTCGGCCTCGGCTTCGGCCCTGGAGAAGATGTCGGGCAGCGGGGGCCATGGCTCGACCGTTTCGGATGGCGCCTGCTCCGGGGTCGTCGCGGCCGGTGGCGGTCCTTCAACGATGCTCGGCGTGGCCTCGGGTGTCGGCCCCGGACGGAATCGGCTCAGCAGCCCGCCGGTCTGGGCCGCGGTCTTCTCCCCGATGGTGCGTGGCGGCGTCGGCGGCACTGACGCAGGAGGGGCGGGCCTCTCCACCGAGGCCAGCTCGCGATGCCACGTGGGATGGTCGAACCTCCCGGTCGCATCGGTCGCCTCGGCACGTGCCGGGCCCTGGGACTCGGTTTCCGCGACGGCGTCTTCGTTGGCTGCCGCTGTGACCCACTCCGGGGGAACCCCCGACCCACGATCAGGTGGCGACGCGTCGTGGCCGTTCTCGATACTCGACGCGGCCTGAGCGTCCCCGTCCGTGCCGGCCGATGGCGCCATCTTGGCGAGGAGGAAGCTCGGCGACGAGAGATCCGGATACTGGGCCGGGAGGACCTCCTCCTCGGGCCGCGGGGCGCATGTCAGGCAGCGGGCTTCGGCGGCGTTCCAGCAGTTGGGACAGGTGTACTGCCGGCACGACATGCAAAAGCTGAAGGTCTTGTGGAAGGCGTCCAGCTGATGGGAGGTCAGCTCGCGTTCGCTGTCGTTCCGGGCGGAGGCGAGTGCCTCGTCAAGGGACGTGTCGTCCGAGAGGACGAAGTTCTTCAATCCGCGGGACAGGACCTTGACACCCTGCAGACGTACCCGCGGGGTCGCCGACTCGAAGGTGTAGCGCGTGCCGCACCGTTCGCAGAAGGATTCAGTCAGGATCTCGGTCATTCGGTCCCCGGATACCGCGGGAACGGCGCCATGACGGCAGGGCCCCTCCAGCGGTTCGAGAGTATAGCCCAGGGTCCCGCCCGGCCCCTCCACCGTGCGTACCGCCCACGCGCGCCAAATGTCAGGGTCGGAGCACGCCGCCGGGTGTGCCAGGACCCTCTGCTAGACTCCGCCACCGACCATGCCGCCTCTCACCGCCATCGAGCGGTTCTTCGAACGACTGTTTGAGCGACCGTCGGCTCGCCTCTTCCGGGCACGCCTCCAGCCGGTCCAGCTGCAGCGTCGGATCGAACGGGCGATGGAGGCCGAACGCCTCACGACCTCGGACCGAACGCTCGTCCCGAACCGGTTCGTCGTCCATCTGCACCCGGACGACCTGGCTGAATTCGGCGAGATGACCACATCGCTGGCATCCGAGCTCGCGGACGGCGCACTGTCCTTCGCGCGTGCCCATCGGTACACCGTCGTCGATCGTCCACGGGTCGACCTGATGGCCGATCCCGCCGTCCAGCGTACCGACATGCGGGTCGATGCCCGGTTCGCCGACGCCGTCCCGGGCCGACATGGGCCCGGACCGGCCGCCGCCGCTGACCCCGTGCCAGACGAGGCCGATCCCACCGCCACGCGGATCTACACCGTCCCTCGTCCGCGCACGCCGCGCGCTGTCCTGCGCGTCATCGACCCAGGCGGGCGAACTCGCGAGGTCATCCTCGAGGACGGCAGCCTGACGATCGGGCGCGCCACCGACAACGACCTCGTGGCGGTCGACGGGCAGGTCTCGCGTCACCACGGCCGGATCGACGGACGTCGCGGCACCCTTGTCTACACCGACCTTGCCAGCACGAATGGATCGTCGGTCAACGGGGTCAGGGTCAGCGAGGTGGTCCTGGGTGTCGGTGACCGGCTCGAGGTAGGGGATACCTCGATC
>DASYJV010000189.1:0-3391 GCA_035996105.1 Candidatus Limnocylindrales bacterium
CTTCTTGAGGACGAGGCTGAACAGCCCCTTGCTGACGCGCGCCTCGCGGCGGGCGGCTTCCTGGAGCGCCTTGCTGTCGCCGCCCTTGCGGTTGGCGCGGAACGACTCGGCGATCGCCTCACGCAGCGACTTGAGCCGCGACGGGAGGTCGTTGCCGAACCAGATCAGGAGGTTGGCGGTCGCCTCGGCATCCGGGAGTGCCCGGTGCGCCTGCGACAGGTCGATGCCGAAGAAGTTCGACAGCGTCGGGAGCTTGTAGTTCTCGAGGTCCGGATAGCCCTCGCGGGCGATCGTCAGCGTGTCGAGATAGCGGCCCGACTCGAAGTGCGTGCCATCGGCGAGCGTCGCCTCGATGAAACCGAGGTCGAACCCGACCGAGTGACCGACGACCTTCGAGTCGCCGATGAACTTGAGCGCCTGCTTGGCGGCTTCGGCGGGACTCGGGGCCTTCTTGACGTCGGCGTCCTTGATGCCGTGCATCTGGTTGCCGATGATCGGGCGTCCCGGGTTGACCAGCGTGGACCACCGGTCGGTGATCTTGCCGCCCTTGACCTTGACCGCGGCGATCTCGACGAGATCGGCCATCTTCGGATCGGTGCCGGTCGTCTCGACGTCGAGGACGACGAACTCCTCCCCGGCGTCGATGCCGTTGGCGAAGTCGAGGACCGAGCCGGTGCCCGCTTCGAGGAACGGCGTGATCTTGGCCTTGCCGACCGCCTTCTGGAGCTCCTCCTGGATGTCGATGAGGGGCTGCAAGGCGCGGTGGCCGAACAGGATCGCCTCGGCCATGACGGCTTCGGGGAGCAGCTTCGCGCCGGCCTCGACCATCATGATCGCGTCACGGGTCCCCGAGACGACAAGATCGAGCTCGGACTCCGCCAACTCGCTGAAGGTCGGATTGACGACGAACTCGCCGCCGATCCGCCCGATGCGAACGGCGCCGACGGGCCCGGCGAACGGGATCTCGCTGATCGTCAGCGCCGCGGAGGCGGCGACGGTGCCCAGGACGTCAGGCTCGTTCTCCTGGTCGGTCGAGAGGACCGTGATGACGAGCTGGATGTCGTCCTTGTAGCCCTCCGGGAAGAGCGGGCGGATGGGGCGGTCGGTCAGGCGAGCGGCCAGGGTGGCCGCCTCGGACGCACGCGCCTCGCGCTTGATGAAGCCACCGGGGATCTTGCCCGCGGCGTACATCCGCTCTTCGAACTCGACGGTGAGCGGGAAGAAGTCAAGACCCGGGCGGGGATCCGACCGGTTGGCGGTCCCGAGGACCATGGTGTCGCCGTAGCGAACGGTGACCGCACCGCCGGCGAGCCGGGCGAGCTTGCCCGTCTCGATGGTCAGCGTGCGACCACCGAACTGTGTTTCGAATGTCTGCGACAAGGGAACTACTCCTCCTGGATCGTGGAGGAGGCGACGACCTGCGGGCAGATCGGCCGACTGGGCCATGGGCGTCGGATGCGACAGGACCCCGGTCTGTGCCGGGGCTCCGGAACGGCGACGCCTAGCGGCGGAGTCCGAGTCGTCCGATGACGACACGGTAGCGCGCGCTGTCCTTCTTCATCAGGTAGGCGAGAAGGCGGCGGCGCTGGCCGACGAGCTTGAGGAGGCCGCGGCGCGAATGATTGTCCTTGGGGAAGCTCTTGAGATGACCGGTCAACTCCTTGATCCGCTCCGTCAGGAGCGCGACCTGGACTTCCGGCGATCCGGTGTCACCTTCCTTGGTGGCAAACCCGGTGATGATCTCCTGCTTCTCTTCCCGCGCGAGCGGCACTCGTTCCTCCGAACACGACGATTGACGTGATGTCTTCCATCTATGACCGACGGATGGTAGCAGGCTCCGGCGGAGGCGGCAAACGGTCCGGGTGGCCGCGCGGCACCACCCGTTGCGGGACAATGGGCCGATGCCGCGCCTTGACAGGATCTACACGAAGACCGGCGATGCGGGCTTGACCGGGCTCGGGGGTGGCCAGCGCGTCCCAAAGGACTCACTCCGGGTCGAGACGTACGGGACCGTCGATGAGCTCAACTCGCAGATCGGTGTGGCCTTGGCGACCGGCCTCTCCGAGCGTCTCGTGGCGGAGCTCGTCCCCGTCCAGAACCAGCTCTTCGACCTGGGCTCGGACCTGGCGACGCCCGCCACGAGCCAGGCGCGCCATCCCGTCCCGACCGTGCAACCTCGGCATGTCGAGCACCTCGAGACGGTGATCGACGAGTTGAACGAGGTCGTCGGGCCCCTCACGAACTTCCTGTTGCCGGGCGGGTCGCCGGGCGCGGCCCAGCTCCACATCGCGCGAACCGTCTGCCGCCGCGCCGAACGTGCGGCCACCTCGCTCGCTCGCCAGGAGCCCATCGGGGCGACCGTCCTCCCCTACCTCAACCGGCTCTCCGACGCATTGTTCGTGATGGCTCGCTACGAGAACCACGAACGCAGCGTCAGCGAGCCGCTCTGGAAGCCCGGGGCCTGATGTCGGCGCTCTCTCGAGCACCGGAGATCCTGGGCGGAAGCTGACGGCGCCTCAGGATCCGGTCAGAACGACCGTCAGCCGACTCGCGGACGTCTCCCCACGCAGCCATGCCTCCTCGCGCTCGATCCGGAGGCTCCCTTGTACGCCGTCCACGACGACCGGGTAGTCGCCATCGGGCGGGAGGGCGACCGGCAACGCGAGTTCGAGGTGCGACCAGCCATCCTCCACGGCCCCGATCGAGCAGGTCATCGATACCGGCCGGCCGAGCAGTCGAGCCGCCAGTGGCAGGTCCCCGGAGGCGATCGCGCTCCGGATCGTCGAGCTCCGGACATCCTGGCCGTCGAGCATGAATGTCGGGATCACGACGACCTCGAACCCATCGCGCCGACCCAGTTCGGCCAATGCGGCGGGCGTCCCCCGCCGCTCGAAGCCGAATGCGGCGTCGGGCGTCATCAGGAACCCGGTGAGCGCGACCCGGGCACGGATCCGTTCGACGAAGTGGTCGAACGGCGTTCGGCGGAGCGCCTCGTCGAAGTGCTGGACGACCGTGAGCTCGACACCGGCACTTGCCAGACGCTCGAGTCGCTCCTGCGGGTCGAGGAGGAGCGGTGGCGCCTTCCCCATCAGGACCTCGTCCGGGTGGTGGTCGAAGGTGATCACCGTGGGTGTGGCGTCACGCGCCGCTGCCTCGGTGACGAGGTGCTCGAGCAGATAGGCGTGTCCCAGATGGAGGCCATCGAACACGCCGACGACGACGAAGATCGGACCCAAGGTGGGTCGCAGCCCGGCGATCCCCTCGAGGACCTCCATCGCAGCCATCAGCCGACGGGGAGCGCGCTCGGCGGCGCGATGAAGACCTTGTCGGGGGCCAGCCGGCCGGCACTCTCCGAGGCGATCGCGACGAGCGCCCCGGTGCCGTCGCGCAG
>DASYJV010000190.1:0-4808 GCA_035996105.1 Candidatus Limnocylindrales bacterium
TGTGCCATTTGGTCGACCCATGGCCGAGCCCGCGGACCTCGCGCACGATCGCCTTCGCCGCCCGAGCCGCGCTCGGCCCGGCGGCCAACAGGTCGGCGATCGCCGCGTCGACCGCTGCATCCAGTGCCGCCTCACCCTCGACGATCTCGTGGACGAGGCCGATGCGGGCGGCCCGGGTGGCATCGAACCGGCGACCGCCGGGGAACAGTGCCCGTGCGTGACTCTCGCCGATCTTCGCGATGACGAAGGGGCTGATGACCGACGGCAGGATGCCGAGTCGCGTCTCGGTGAACCCGAACCGGGTCCCCGACTCGGCGACCACGATGTCGGCCACGGCGCACAGCCCCATCCCGCCGCCGAGCGCCGCGCCGTGCACACGCGCGATCACCGGCGCCGGGCACGTGTCGATGCTCTCCAGCATGTCGGCCATGGCCATCGCGTCCTGCTCGTTGCTCTCGGTGTCCAGGGTCATGGCCGCGCGCATCCAGGCCAGGTCGGCGCCGGCACAGAACGAGGGTCCGTCGCCGGCGAGGACGACCGCACGGAGCTGGCCGGCGCTCTCGCGGGCGAGCAGTGCGAACGCGGTCCGGAGCTCGGCGATCAGGCTGGCGTCGAAGGCGTTGTGCACCTCCGGGCGTGACATCGTCACCCGCGCCACGACGCCGCCGGGGCCGGTCCGCTCGACGCGAAGGCTGCCGCTCGAGATCGCGCTCACGGCGGCATCGTACGGCACGGTCCGAGGGGCGGAGGTCTCGATGGGCGGTGCTAGGCTCGGCCGATGGATGGGGAGCGCGCCTGAATGATGGGCCCGTGGGACCCGAGCTGGCGGCCGGACCCGACCGGGCGTCGCCTGATCGCCATCCGGGCTGCCCGGCGCGGTGCCCTCGTTTCGGCGTTGCTCTTTGGAAGCCTCGAGGTCGTCGCGACGGTGGTCGCGCGCCCGGTGGCGGGCGAGACGAACGCTGCGGACGTGGTCGCGGGTGTGGGCCTCGCGCTGTTCAGTCTGCCGGCGCTCGCGCTGCTCGGGGCGGGACTGACGTCGGCGGCGCTCGGGTCGCGATCGTCCGCCGCGAGCGCGGGCCTCGCGATGGGCGTCGGGATCCCCGTGGCCGCGGTCACGTCGGCCATGATCGGAGCGTTCGTGCTCGTCAGCTCGATCCCTGGCGCGGGAAACGGCGCGGACGCGGCCGGCTCCCTCTTGCGGGCCGGGGTGACCGCTGCGGTCCGGATCTCGCCGCTCATCGCGCTCGCATCGGCGGCATGGGTGATCCTCGTACGGCGCCTCGGCCGCCCGTCGCGGCCACCGTCGAGGGCGCACGCGGCCGTCAGCCCAGGACGCGGACCTCGTCGCCCAGACGGATGACGCCCGGCGTCTCGACCTCACCCCAGACCCCGAACATGATGTCCTTGCCGTCGACCTGACCGCGGTAGTCCTTGATCGCTCGCAGCGTGTCGTAGTCGCGCGATCCCGTCTCGGGATCATGAGTCGTCATCGCGCAGCGCGGGACCGGGGCGCTGATCCGCAGGACGGTGTCGCCGAGACCGACCCGGCGATCGATCCAGGTGTCCTCCTCGTGGGGCCCGCCGCCCTCGAGGTCGATGAGCATCCGGAACCGGCGGGGATCGAGATCGCCGACACCGAGCACCGAACTCAGGGCCGCCATCGATCCATCGGTCATGAGCGTCGCCGGATGGGCGCTGCGGGTGCCGCCGATGCGGTCGCAGCGGACGAGCAGGACGGGGCGCCCCAGATACGTCGAGAGCGCGTCGGCCCAGGGACCCTCGAGCACGTGCCCGGCAGCCGTCCGGCCGTGGATGTTGGTCTCGACCGCGCCGTCGAGACGGACGTCGTCCTCGACGAGGGTCCCGTCCGGGAACGTCAGTCGCAGGCGGGTCGCTTCGGGATCGCTCCACGAGCCGACCTGGACCATCTCGCCGGCGATGAGCTGATCGACCAGCCGCCCGCCCGGGTCGGTGACGTAGAAGCGCCGGTCCTCGGCGACGCCGTCCGGCCCGAGGTCGATCTCGGTGGGATGCAGCAGGCCGAGGCTGCGGACTGGGGCGATCGAAAGGCGGGCGACGCGCGGCACGGGTCGATGCTAGCGGACAACGACGTTGCGGATGCCGAGGACAGCACCCGTCTTGAACCACAGGACGCGGAAGTTGAGCATGGCTTCGGCGCGTTCGACCCCGGGACGCCAGCCGTGGTCGAAGTAGTTCTGGAACGGTTTGCCGTCGGACTCGAGGGAGCGCAGGTCGATCTGCGCGACACCTTCTCCGAGGCTGACGTCGAGCGGCCATGGGTCGGCAAATTCGAACGATGCCGCGGTCGCGATGCCGTTGGGAAACGAGACTTGCCCGAGCGGGACCTCGTACGTGCCGATGTGGTCGATGGGGATCTCAAATCGAGCGACCGACAACGATCGAGCGCCAGCGACTGCGGCGGGTTGCAACGTCGGTAGGGGCGTCCCACACGTGTCGGGCGGCGAACCGTCGGGACACGGGACGTCGTGGTACCCGCCACCTTCCTGGATCGACGAGCGCGCCTCCAGCCGCGGACTATCCATGCAGGCGGGCCCACTCGGGATCCCCCCACACATCGCCTCGTCGCGCGCCGTCCCATCGGTGAATGTCAGGTGCGCGAAGAAGCCACCGCCGCTGCGGGTGATGAGCGCCCCGGCCTGATCACGCGTCGGGAGTTGGACGATGTCGATCGCGCTCACGTCAGCCCGCGTCCGATGGCTCCGGGACGCGGCCTCGTCGGTCATCGCCAGACACGTTTGCGTGCTGTACACCTCTCCACACGGCTGGGGATCCGCCGACGGCTCGCCGGCGACCGTCGAGCAAGCGCCGATGGACGCGGCGACCAAGAGCAGCACGGCGACCCGCCGCCACCTCACATCCGGAACACTCCGAAGCGGGTCTCCGGGATCGGCGCGTGGAGCGCCGCCTCGATGCCCATCGTCAGGATGCGCCGCGTATCGAGCGGGTCAATGACCCCGTCGTCCCACAGCCGGGCGGTGGCGAAGTACGGGGAGCCCTCGCGCTCGTAGGTCTCGAGGATGGGCGCCTCGAAGGCGTCACGCTCGGCGTGCGTGGCGAACTCGCCGCCGACCGTCGACAGGACGCGCGCGGCCTGCGACCCGCCCATGACGGAGATGCGGGCGTTTGGCCACGACCACAGGAAGCGCGGCTGATAGGCCCGTCCGGACATCGCGTAGTTTCCGGCCCCGAACGAGCCGCCGATCAGGACGGTGAACTTCGGGACCTCGGCCGAGGCGACCGCGGTCACGAGCTTCGCGCCGTCCTTGGCGATTCCGGCCTCCTCGTATTCGCGGCCGACCATGAACCCGGTGATGTTCTGGAGGAAGACCAGCGGGATCCGGCGCTGGCAGGCGAGCTCGATGAAGTGGGCGCCCTTGAGCGCCGACTGGCTGAACAGGATCCCGTCATTGGCGAGGATGGCCACCGGGTAGCCCGCGATGTGGGCGAACCCGGTGACGAGTGTCTCCCCGTACAGCGGTTTGAAGTCATGGAACCGCGAACCATCGACCAGCCGGGCGATGAGCTCGCGGACGGGGATGGGCCGTCGGGCGTCGAGTGAGACCGCCGAGTACAGCGACGCGGTGGCGTCATCGCCGGCCGCCGACACCGCCGGCTGCTCGGGCTCACGGCGGTCCCACGGTGGTTCGGGCGCCTTGCGGTTGAGGTTCGCGACGATCGAGCGACCAAGCGCCAGCGCGTGCTCGTCATCGAGCGCCTCGTGGTCGGCGACTCCCGACTTGCGGGTGTGGACTTCCGAGCCGCCGAGCTCCTCGGGCGTGACGTCCTCGCCGGTGGCGGCCTTCACGAGCGGCGGCCCGCCCAGGAAGATCGTGCCGGTGCCGCGGACGATGACGGTCTCGTCGCTCATCGCCGGGACATATGCGCCACCGGCCGTGCACGAGCCCATCACGAGCGCCAGCTGCGGGATCCCCGCCGCCGACATGCGAGCCTGGTTGTAGAAGATCCGGCCGAAATGATCGCGGTCCGGGAACACCTCCGCCTGGAGCGGCAGGAACGCGCCACCCGAATCGACGAGGTAGATGCACGGCAGCCGGTTCTCGAGCGCGATCTCCTGGGCTCGAAGGTGCTTCTTGACGGTCATCGGGTAATAGGTCCCGCCCTTCACCGTGGCGTCATTCGCGACGACCACGCAGGTGGTGCCCTCCACGCGCCCGATCCCGGTGACGATCCCGGCACCCGGCGCGTCGTCGTCGTACAGGCCGGTGGCGGCGAGCGGGCTCAGCTCCAGGAAAGCCGACCCGGGGTCCAGCAGGCGCTCGATCCGTTCCCGGACGAGGAGCTTGCCCCGTTCGCTGTGTCGCGCGATCGCGCGTTCGTCGCCGCCGGCGCCCCGACCGCCGACGGCGGCCTGGCGCGCGCGCAGGTCAGCGACGAGGGCCGCGAGGGCTTCGTGGTTGGCGCGCGCTTCCGGAGCCGCGGGGTCGAGCCGGCTGCGGAGGACGGGCATGGCCCCGAGTCTAGTCCGTGGTCCGGGCGCGCGACTCCGTGCTACCCTGACATAGCAAGTTATGAGCGACAAACAAGCGGCTGTCACGGCGGACGTCATCGACGGCGGTGCGAGGATGCGCGACCAGAACGGCGCCGAGTCGCCCGCGCCAGCCGGCTCGAAGACCGCCGAATCGATCCGCATCGAGCTGGCCCAGGCATGGGGCGACATGGGCGCCGCGTGGGGCGTGACGCCGGCGATCGCCCGTGTCCAGGCCTATCTCATGGCCCGCCAGGAGCCGCTGACCGAGCGCGAG
>DASYJV010000191.1:0-2379 GCA_035996105.1 Candidatus Limnocylindrales bacterium
AACGCCGCCATGGGCCGAGATGAGCGGCGCCCGAGGTCCACGGAATGGCTAGCCAACGAGATATCCGCCGCCGCATTCAATCCTCGAAGAACATCAAGCAGATCACCCGGGCGATGCAGTTCGTGGCGGCATCGAAGCTCAAGCGCGCCCAGGACGCGGTGCTCGCCTCGCGCCCATACAGCGAGAAGCTCGATGAAGTCCTCGCCGACCTGGCGGCAGTGCTCGGCCAGGAGGATCACCCGCTGCTCGGCAAGCCGACAGGCGGCAAGCGGCTGATGGTGCTCATCACGACGGACCGGCCGCTTTCCGGTCCGCTCAATACCAACATCGTTCGGTTCGTCGCCCGCGACATCATCGACAACCCGGGTGACGTGGCGGTGATCACGGTCGGTCGCAAGGGACGCGACGCCATCCGCCGTACGGGCGTCCCGCTCGAGGCGCATTTCGCGACCTTTGGCGATCGCCCGACGTTCGCCGACGTCCTGCCGCTCGCCCGACTCGTGACCGACGACTTCCTGGCCGGCACCTACTCCCGTGTCGATATCGTCTACAGCCTGTGGGTCTCGACCCTCGTCCAGCGCCCCACGTCCCTGACGATCCTGCCGATCCAGCCGGCCGAGGATACCGAGGGGATCCCCGGCAACCAGTTCATCTTCGAGCCGAGCGCCTCCGCCGTTCTCGAGCGGCTGCTCCCGCGCTACGTCGCGACCCGTCTCTTCCAGACCGTGCTCGAGGCGAAGGCCAGCGAGGAATCCAGTCGCATGGTCGCGATGAAGAACGCCACCGAGAACGCCGAGGAACTGATCGAGGACCTCACCCTTTCGTATAACAAGGTCCGCCAGGCCAACATCACCCGCGAGATGATCGAGATCGCGTCCGGCGCGAACGCACGCTGACGCTGAAGGACGCAGGAGGCACCCAACCATGGCGAAAGCCGCGACGGCCGCGACGGGCCGAGTCATCCAGATCACCGGCCCGGTCGTCGACATCGAGTTCCCCGCCGGCAAGCTGCCCGGGATCTACAACGCGGTCGAGATCCAGCGTGAGGGCCAGGATCCGCTGACCTGCGAAGTCCAGCAGCATCTGGGCAACAACTGGGTCCGGGCGGTGGCGATGACCACGACCGACGGTCTCGCCCGCGGCGTCGACGTGCTTGATACCGGCGCGCCGATCACCGTCCCGGTCGGCGAGGCGACCCTGGGTCGCGTCTTCGACGTGCTCGGTCACGCCATCGACGGCAAGGGCGATGTGACGGCCGACGTCCATCTCCCGATCCACCGCGATCCACCCGCCTTCGACCAGCAGTCGACCGAGATCGAGGTCTTCGAGACCGGGCTCAAGGTGATCGACCTGATCTGCCCGTTCAAGAAGGGCGGCAAGATCGGGATCTTCGGCGGGGCAGGCGTCGGCAAGACGGTCATCATCCAGGAGCTGATCCGGAACGTCGCGCAGGAGCATGCCGGCGTCTCGGTCTTCGCCGGCGTCGGCGAGCGGAGCCGCGAGGGCAACGACCTCATCGCCGAGATGACCGAGTCGGGCGTCATCGCCAAGACGGCCTTCGTGTTCGGCCAGATGAACGAACCGCCCGGTGCCCGCCAGCGGGTCGGGCTGACCGGTCTGACGATGGCCGAATACTTCCGCGACCAGGAGCACCGCGACGTGCTGCTGTTCATCGACAACATCTTCCGGTTCACCCAGGCCGGCTCCGAGGTCTCCGCGCGGCTCGGCCGGATGCCGTCCGCGGTCGGCTACCAGCCCAACCTCGCCACCGAGATGGCCGGGCTCCAGGAGCGGATCACCTCGACCCGCGACGGCTCGATCACCTCGCTCCAGGCCGTGTTCGTCCCGGCCGACGACTACACCGACCCGGCGCCGGCGACGACCTTCGCCCACCTCGACTCCACGATCCGGCTCGAGCGCGCGATCGCCGAGCTTGGCATCTATCCCGCGGTGGACCCGCTCACCTCGACGTCGCGCGTGCTCGATCCGAACATCGTGGGCCAGGAGCATTACGACGTCGCGCGCGAGACGCAGCGGGTGCTCCAGCGCTACCGCGACCTCCAGGACATCATCGCCATCCTCGGCATCGACGAGCTGTCCGAGGAGGACAAGTCGACGGTCGCTCGCGCCCGTCGGCTCCAGCGTTTCATGAGCCAGCCGTTCTTCGTCGCCGAGGTCTTCACCGGCCGATCCGGCAAGTACGTCAACATCAAGGACACCGTCGCCTCCTTCAAGGAGATCCTCGAGGGCAAGACGGATACGTTGCCGGAGCAGGCCTTCTTCCTGGCAGGCACATTGGACGACGTCCGCGAGAACGCGGCGAAGCTGGGGTCGTGAGGGTGGGGCCTGTCGCCGTCGGGGCACCGTCCGACGCACCCT
>DASYJV010000192.1:0-7126 GCA_035996105.1 Candidatus Limnocylindrales bacterium
GGCGGTCATCGTGGTCGGATCGATTGACCGGCGACACGACGGTGTCCTGGGCCGAGGGCAAGGACGGCTCGGAGCACTGGAACGTTGCGTACTGGACAAGAGACGAACTGGTGCTTCATGTCGCCGGGGACCCGAGTGACATGGAAGCGCTGATCCGCAGGATGGACCGTGAAGGAGACACCCGTTGATGGATGGACCGGGCCGGCTCCCCGCGCTGGTCTTCCTTGCGATTGTGCTCGTGGCGATCGTGGCCCTTATTGGCGGCTATGGGATCCCTGTCGGCGTCGGGGCGCTGCTCGGTTTCGCCCTCGGTGCGATGGCGGGCGTTATCGGCGTGTTGTGGTTGGGGCGAGGTTCCGGCCGCTCAGTCCACATCGGTCGTTATGCCTGGTCGTCATTGGACAGGACCGAAGCGCCGAGCGTCGATACCTTCGCCGACATGCGCGAGCTGACTGAGATCCTCGCGGTCGATCTCGGGCCGATCCAGTCGGTCTTGCCCGTCCTTGCGACCGTCGCTGCCGGCGGTCTCGAGGTCCAGCTGGTCGCGATCCAGCTGCACGAGGCCGGCATCTCCCTCGGTTTCGACGTTCGCGCGGAGCCAGGCACCCTCCCCCCGCTCCCGATCGTCAATGTCTCCGTGGTGGTTCAGCCGCGCAGCGGACCCGTCTGACCAGCAGAACTCGGCGAGTAGGCTACGTCCGTCCAGGGCTCGCGCCATCCCATGGCGATTGGAGGAGAGATGCATCTGCGGGACCCTCGTCGAGCCCCGGTGCCACCCGATCGCGACCACTCGCTGGACGTCAACGCCGGCGGCTGGGGTGGAGGCGCAAGTTCGCTGTCGAGTCTAGACGGCTTCACTGTCCCGTCGACAGCGACGGGTGATGTCGAAGGATGGATCCTCCTCGCCGTGCTCGCTTGGTGCGGATATCGACTCGCGCGAGTATTCCTCGACCGCGATCGGCGGAACGACTGAACCCGAGCGGAACCGGAAACGCTTGACCGACTGCCCCGAATAGCCGGCGACTGATTCTCGCAACGACCATTGACAATCGATAGGCCGGGGTGAAGCATCGCCGCATGGCTACCGATGTCGTCGCTGCACTCGCCCGGGTGCCCCTGCTCTCTGGCCTGGACCATCGTCACCTTGAGGCGCTCGCGAAGGACTTCAGCGAGCGAACCTTTCCGGCCGGGACCGTGGTCGTCCGGGAGGGCGACGAGCGTGGGATCGGCTTCTTCGTGGTCGCCGATGGCGAGGCGGCGGCGTCCGTCGACGGCAAGGAAGTCTCACGGCTCGGCCCGGGCAGCCATTTCGGCGAGGTCGCACTCATCAGCGACCGGGTCCGTACCGCGACGGTCACGGCCGTCACGGATCTGCACTGCTACGTGATGACCCTGTGGGACTTCCGATCCTTCGTGAAGGGCGACGCGGACGTTGCCTGGAAGCTCCTCGAACAGCTTGCCAAGATGCTGCACGGAGCACGCTCCGCTCCGCACTGACGGGCCACGAGCTCGAGCCCCACCCGGCGTACACTCCCGGTGTCGTCGAACCGCAGGAGGCCGAGCGTGGCGAAACCCTACGTGAGACTGACCCAGCCCCTCGTCCGCGATACGAAGGGCGGCGAGCTTCGACCCGCGACATGGGACGAAGCGCTCGATCGGACCGTCGCCGGGTTCCGGGCCGCGAAGGCGGCCCATGGCCCGACGACATTCGGCACCTTCAGCTGCAGCAAGGCGACCAACGAGGTCAACTTCGCGGCACAGAAGTTCAGCCGGACGGTCCTGGGCAGCAACAACATCGACAGCTGCAACCGGACGTGACACGCCCCTAGCGTCGCCGGTCTGGCGACAGTGTTCGGTGCCGGGGGCGGCACGAATTCATACCGTGAGGTCGAAGAGACGGACCTGATCGTCCTGTGGGGCAGCAACGCCCGCGAGACGCATCCGATCTTCTTCCATCACGTGCTCAAGGGTGTCCACAACGGCGCACGCCTCTACGCGGTCGACCCCCGCCGGACGAGCAGCGCGGAGTGGGCTGACGGCTGGCTCGGACTCGATGTCGGCAGCGATATCGCGCTCGCCAATGCCATGGCCCGCGAGATCATCGCGTCGGGTCTCGAGAACCGCGAGTTCATCGAACGAGCCACGGTCGACTTCGACGCCTACAAGGCGAAGGTCGAGTCCTACACGCTCGAATACGCAGAGCGCGAGACCGGCGTCCCCGCCGAGGCGATCCGCGAGCTCGCACACGCGTTCGCGAAGGCGCCGAGGGCGATGATCTGCTGGACCCTGGGGATCACGGAGCACCACAACGCGGTCGACAACGTGGTGGCGCTGATCAGCCTCGTCCTGTTGACCGGGCACGTCGGTCGCTACGGCAGCGGCGTCAACCCGTTGCGTGGCCAGAACAATGTCCAGGGCGGCGGCGACATGGGCGCCCTCCCCGATCGTCTCCCCGGGTTCCAGCACGTCGAGAACGACGCGCTACGAGCCAAGTTCGACGCCGAATGGGGCGTCGCGGTCCCGCCCACGCGCGGCTGGCACCTGTCGGGGATGTTCGACGCCATGGAGCGCGGCGAACTGACGGCCGTCTACTGCATCGGCGAGAACCCGGTCCAGTCCGAGGCCGACCAGAAGCGCGCGATCCACTTGCTTGAAGGGCTCGACCTGCTCGTCGTCCAGGACCTCTTCCTGACCAGGACCGCGGCCATCGCCGATGTCGTCCTCCCGGCGACGGCGGCCTGGGCGGAGACGGAGGGAACGGTCACCAACTCGGAGCGCCGGGTCCAGCGTGTCCGCAAGGCGGTCGAAGGACCGGAGGGTGCCCGCGACGACCTGGCGATCATCTTCGAGCTTGCCGAGCGGATGGGCGCTGCCTGGGGCGCGCCCGACCCCGAGGCGGTCTGGGACGAGGTGCGCCGGCTCTCCCCGGTCCACGCCGGGATGAGCTATGCCCGGCTCGAGACCGAGGGCGGGCTCCAGTGGCCGTGCTATGACGAGACCCACCCGGGCGAGCTCTTCCTCCACTCCCGACTCTGGGAGGACCCCGTCCCGGGCAATCGGGTCCCGTTCGTCCCGGTCGACCACGACCCACCGGTCGACAAGCTCACCGCGGACTTCCCGATCCGTCTGACCACCGGCCGGCGGCTCGATTCGTACAACACGGGCGTCCAGACGGCCGGCTACACCTCGCCGCTGCGACGTGGGGAGAGCCTCGACACCAGCCCGGAGGACGCCGCTGCCTACAACCTCGCGGAGGGCGAGGTCGTGCGAGTCGTGTCGCGTCGCGGCCAGGTCGAGGTGCCGGTCCGGATCGACGCGTCGCTGCGGCCGGGCCTCACCTTCATGACGATGCATTTCCAGGACGAGGTCGCGGTCAACCTCCTGACCATCGACGCCACGGACCCGAAGTCCGGGACGGCCGAGTTCAAGGCGACGGCCATCCGTATCGAGAAGCTGCCCGCGCCCGTTCCCGCAGGCTGATCCGCGATCATCGGCTCGGGCCCGGGCCGGAACCCGAGCCGATGCGCGGCACCCTCGTCAGTGAACGGTGATCGTCGCGTCCATCCCCGGGTGGATCATGCACACATACGTGTACGTGCCCGCGCTCGCACCGGCGAATGAGACGCTCCACCTGTTGAGGATCGCGGTCCTGGCGAGGCCGATGTCCGACGCAACTCGTCGTGCACCGATGACCCCGGAATCCGAGGACGTCGAGGGCGAGGTGATGTGCCGGACGCCATTGCCGCCGTCGAACTCGACCTCGTCCGGCGGGCCGAAGTTGCAGCCGGTCGGGCCGAGCGGGAGATCGGTCGAGCCGGCCTCACAGAACGGGACGAACTCGTTCCCCGTGTCGACCGGGAACGTGACGGTATGCGGCTCGTTCGGCGATCGCGGCACGAACACCACCCGGTCGCCGGTCCGGATGTCGATGTTCTTCGGGAGGAACTCGAGCAGCGCGACCTTCCCGTCCTGGCTCGAGGTTCCGGCGATGACGCGCCAGGTCCGTGAGCGCTCATGTTCGACTTCGGCATCCTGGCCGGCGCGCCGGTCCGCCGCCCATGCGCCCCTGAGGTCCTTGGCGATCTGCTTCGCGACCCGGTGCTGGACCTGCGTCGCGCTCGGGACTTCCGCGGACGCGGCCACGACCTTGAGCTTGCCGGTCATCCCGGCGTGGACGCGGCAGAGGAACGTGTAGATCCCGGGGCTGGCCGCGACGTGGACCACGAATGGCGCCGGCAGGCCCGCCGGCACGCCGCTGCTGACCACGGCACTGCCATCGAACGAACACGGTGCCGTCGGTGCGCCGCAGGTGGTGGAGGTGGGCCCGAGGGCAGCGGTGTTGAGGACCGCGTGGGTCGTCCCATTGAGGTTCCGGGTGGTGTCGTCGGTGTCGCTCAAGGCGACGCCGTTGCCATGCTGATCCTGCTTCGCGGTCGTGCCGCTGGTCAGCAACGTCAGCGTATGGAAGCCCTGGTTGATGAACTGAAGGTCCGAGCCGGTCCGGACGGTGACGGTGCGCGGGAAGAAATCGTTGAATGCCCACGTGCGTCCCGCCGGGACCGCCGATGGCATGTCGGCCGTGACGGTCGCAGGGGCGTCCACCCCTCGGACTGGCGACGCCAGGATGAGCTGGGTGAGGATGAAGAATGTCGCGCCGGTCGCGGCGAAACGGACCCGGGTGTGCATGCGCTGTCCCTCCTGCTGCCTTGGTCGGCGGGCCGATCGCCCCGAGTCGGTCTGCGAACGTCTGGTGTAGTACACGGTGGTCGTCAAGTCCACCCAGATTTACGGTGATTCGGCCGTTTCGGCGGGACTCCGATGCCCTCGCACGGGGCGGTGGCTACACTCGCGCTGATGGATCTGCACGTCATCGGGCCGCTTGCGTCGCCGGCCGAACGAGCGGCGGTGGACGCCGTCCTCGGGCCGCCCGAGTCTGGCTGGGTCGGCGGGCCGCGCGATACCGGCACCGATGGGCACGCGGCGCGAGGCGGTCACGCGACCCGGTCGCGCCGCTCGCAGCTCATCCCGGCACTCCACGCCGTTCAGTCGCGGGTCGGCTGGATCAGCACCCCGGCCCTCAACTACGTCTGCAAGCGGCTGGCCGTGGCCCCCGCCGAGGCCTACGGCGTGGCGACGTTCTACGCGCTGTTCGCCACGACCCCTAGGCCGCCGGTCGTGGCCCATGTCTGCGACGACATCGCCTGCCGGCTGGCCGGCGCGGAGACACTCTGCGCGGACCTGACGCGGTCGGTCGGGCCGGCCGGTGAACCGATCCGGGACGGCCGCGCGACGTGGCTGCGCAGTCCGTGCCTGGGTCTATGCGACCGGGCGCCAGCCGCGATGTTCACCATCGCCGGCGAGAACCCCTCAAGCTTCACCGTCGCGCCGGTCGATGCCGTCGGGGTGATGGCACCGCTCGAGACGGGATCGCCGTCGGCGGTTCGACCGCCCGAGCCCGCCCTTCCCCAGCCACCCGGCGACCGCCGGCGCCTGCTTGGCCGCATCGGCGTCGTCGATCCGCTTTCGCTTGACGACTATCGAGCCCACGGCGGCTATGCCCCGCTCGCCCGCGCGCTCGAGATGGGGCCCGAGCGCGTGATCGCCGAGGTCACCGATTCGAAGCTGATGGGTCGCGGCGGCGCGGCCTTCCCGACCGGACGCAAATGGGCGGCCGTCGCGGCCCAGGCGACGCAGCCGCATTACCTGGTCTGCAACGCCGACGAATCGGAGCCTGGCACGTTCAAGGATCGGGTCCTGCTCGAGGGCGACCCGTTCGCCACGATCGAGGCGATGACGATCGCCGCCTACGCGACCGGTGCGAGCAAGGGCTATCTCTACATCCGCGGCGAGTACCCGGTGGCCGAGGCGCGCGTCGCCAATGCGATCGCTCGCGCCCGCGAGGCCGGCCTGCTCGGTGCCGACATCCTGGGCTCGGGCTTCGACTTCGATATCGAGCTCCGGCGCGGCGCCGGCGCCTACATCTGCGGCGAGGAGACGGCGCTCTTCGAGTCGATCGAGGGCAAGCGCGGCGAGCCGCGCAACAAGCCGCCCTTCCCGGTCGAGGTCGGGCTCTTCGGCAAGCCGACCGTGGTCAACAACGTCGAGACATTGGCCAACGTCCCCCTCATCGTGCTCGGCGGGGGCGAGGCGTTCGCACGGACCGGGACGGAGGCCTCGACCGGGCCGAAGCTCATCTGCCTGTCGGGTCACGTGGCGCGACCGGGCGTGTACGAGGTCGAGTTCGGAGCGACGCTGCGCGACCTGATCGAACTGGCGGGTGGCGTGCCGGGCGACCGGGCGATCCGGACGATCCTGCTCGGCGGCGCGGCCGGCGTCTTCGTCGGCCCCGAGGCGCTCGACATGCCCCTCACCTTCGAGGCGACACGGGCTGCCGCGGCGACCCTGGGATCGGGCGTGATCATGGTCTTCGACGAGACCGCGGACCTCGTCGATACGCTGCGGCGCATCGCCCAGTTCTTCCGCGACGAGTCGTGCGGCCAATGCGTCCCGTGCAGGGTCGGGAGCGTTCGACAGGAGGAACTGCTGGCGCGGCTCGCCGCCGGTTCGCGGGTCCGGCCACGGGACGAGGAGCTGGCCCTGCTGCGCGAGATCGGTCAGGCGATGCGCGATGCGTCGATCTGCGGGCTCGGCCAAACGGCGTCGTCGGCCATCGAGTCCGCGCTGCGGCAGCCCGGTATGGTGGCCCTGTGAGCGACGGGCTGAGCATGGATCGCGATCCCGCCCCCGATCGATCGACACCGCACGGCGGCCAGGCGCCCGGCGCGCCCCAGCCGCTGACCGACATCCTGCTGTTCCCGCCGGCTCGTCCCTCGCGGCCGCCCGCCGCGCCGCCGGTCGAGGTGCCGCCGTCGGTCGCCCTGTCGATCGATGGCGTCGACGTCTCGGTCCCGGCCGGCTCGACGATCCTCGACGCCTGTCGTTCGCAGGCGATCGACACGCCGACCCTGTGCTACGTCGACAACCTGGCGCCGGTCAACGTGTGCCGGGTGTGTGTCGTGGAAGTCACGGGGTCGCGGGTGCTCGTGCCCGCGTGTTCGCGCAAGGTCGAGGCCGGGATGGAGGTCCAGACCGATTCGGAGCGCGTCCGACTCTCGCGCCGGATGGT
>DASYJV010000193.1:0-5456 GCA_035996105.1 Candidatus Limnocylindrales bacterium
CTCGAGGTCGTCGACACGGTAGACCAGGATCGGGCGATCCCCGTCGAGATGGTCGGCGAGGAGGATGCGCGGGCCCGCCTCGGTCAAGCCGATCATGGCGACGCGTGCGCCCATCCCGTCGATCGCGAACAGCAGCGTCCCGCCGAGCACGTCAGTGAAGTAGGCGATGTCAGCGTTGACGTCCCGGCTCGGCATGTACACGTAGTCGAGCTGACTGAACATCGCCGTCCCGAGCCCGGCTACGAGCCCAGCGTGTCGAGCATCCGGGCGAGCTCGGCCGGCCGGGTCAGGAACGGTGAATGGGCGCCATCGATCTCGACCGGTTCGATCCCGAGCCGTTCGCGGGCGGCTCGGCGGCCCCAGTCGGGGTTCAGGGCGCGGTCGTCGCGACAGACGATGTAGCGGCTCTCGACGTCCGGCCAGGCGGTCAACGGGGTGATCTCCCGAAGCGCGCGATACGCCTGCGGACGAAGTCGCTGGGTGGCCCACTCCGCAAGGTCCGACGGCGCGTCGTGGAAGAACAGCTCCGTGGCGGTGTTGGGCCCGACCATCCAGACATCGTCGCCCAGGTCGCTCCACTCAGCGGTCGTCGGGGCGACGCGGCCATCGATCGGTTCGACGCCGCGCTGGTCGTTGGCGCTCATGCCCGGCGATGGCAGGAACGCGGCGAGGAAGACGAGCCGCCGAACGGGCCGCCGCGCGGCCACCAGTGGGATGACGAGCCCGGCCATCGAGTGGCCGACCAGCAGCGGCTCGCTGTCGGCCGGCAGTGCATCGTCCACCGCCTGGGCATAGTCGATGGCGCCGAGCGAGGGGTCGGAGATCGGCAGGTCCATGGTGATCACGCGATGACCGAGCCGCTCGAGCTCCGGTCGCAGGAGGTCCCAGCACCATGCGCCGTGGTAGGAACCGTGGACCAGCGCGATGTCCATGGGCGCATTGTCGCACCACGACGACGGCCCATCGCGAGGGCCCGGGCTCAGGCCGCGAGCGCGCTCGCGTGCGGGCGCATGCGATCCGACAGATATGCCGGCGCCAGGTGCAGGTTCTCGAGCGCATCGAGGAAGATCGCCGACCAGAGCATCGACTCCTCGCCGATCATGATCCAGCGCGGACTGACCCAGTTGTGGCCCGATGCGTTCATCACTTCCCAGAACGTGCCATCGCGCTCGATCCACTCGACGTAGCGGGCCGTCTCGGCGATGGCCAGCGCCGGATCGATCGTCCGGAGGACCTGGAGATACATGGCCCCGAGACTGGTCCACACCGTGCTGCCCTGGTAGTCGGGCAGGACATGACGGGTCAGCCACACTTCGCGCTCGGGTCGACGGCGGGTCTCGTAGCGCAACGGGTACGGGTCGCAGAAGCCATTCCGGTCGAGATACCCGAGGGCTGCCGCGACGACGGCAGGGTCGTCGATCACCCCGGTATAGAACGGCCAGATGTTGGCCTCGCCCGACACCGTCTCGTCGCCGAGCGCGTCGCGAAAATGGTCGCCGGCCCAGAAATGCTCGATCAGCAGCCGGCCGTAGTCACCATCGAAATGGCGCTCGAACGGCGAGGCGAACCAGCCGGTCTCCTCGATCGTCTTCGCCAACAGGGCGACCATCGTGTTGCCGTAGGCGTTCGAGCGATTGACGACCGTGTCGCGGTGGGCGCTGAACTTGCGGTCCGAGCGGACCAGCCCGGTCGCCGGATCGACGACCCGCTCGTAGTAGTGGGCGACCTCGGCCTCGAGCCAGGGCCGGTGACGTTCGACCAGGTCGGTGGCGCCGACGGCGCGCAGCGCGGCCATGAAGAGCGGCAGCGAATCGACCCCGTATTCGTAGACATCACCGGGTCGGTCGAAGTAGTGGATCGTCGTCGTGATATGACGGCGCCGCTTGGCCCAGACATCCAGGGCGTATGACAGCGAGGCGTGGACGCGAACGCCATGACCGAGACGGACGAGCGACGGGGCGGTGAACGACAGGTCGCGGGTCCAGAACATGTCGAAATGTCCGGGACTGGCGGTGAAGGTCCGTCCGTTCCAGCAGGCTTCGATGCACGCCCGGACGATCGAGGCGGCCTCGCCGGGGTGTCGGGTGTGGCCGCGAACCTGGCGGCGCAGACGGATGCCGGCGTTGTGGACGTACTCGGCGAGGACGGCCGGTGCGATCCAGGGGGCAAGGGCCACGTGAGACTCCGGGTCCGGGCGGGATGGCTTCCCGTTGCGCCCGGGGTGAGTGGCCGGACCGAAGGTCAGGGTGGGCCACGCTCAGGAGCCGCTCTACCCCTTGATGGTACCAGCGTCCCTGGCCGTACCCGCCCTCGCGCTCGCCTCGGCACGCCCCGTGAGCAGTGCCTGCTCGCGGCTGTTCCGCGTCAGGGCGGCGGCATCCCGAAATGCTTCGGCCGCCTCCTCGTGCCGGCCCAGCCTGGCGAGGAGGTCGCCGCGAACGGCCGGCAGCAGGTGATACCCGCGCAGTGACGGCTCGGTGGTCAGCCGCTCGACCACCTCGAGCCCGGCCGCGGGCCCGAACGCCATCCCCACCGCGACCGCGCGGTTCAGCTCCACGATCGGTGACGGCGCCAGCTGTGCGAGGGCGTCGTAGAGGGCGGCAAGACGCGGCCAATCGGTCGCCTCGGGGGTCGCGGCCCGAGCATGGCAGGCCGCGATCGCCGCCTGGAGCGCATAGGGACCCAGCGCACCACCGAGCTCGTCGGCGCGTTCGAGCGCCGCGAACCCGCGCCGGATGAGGAGTTGGTCCCAGCGACCGCGATCCTGCTCCAGGAGCGGGATCGGCTCACCGGCGGAACCAAGCCGCGCACCGGTCCGCGACGCCTGGATCTCCATCAGGGCGACCAGGCCGTGGACTTCCGGTTGCCGTGGCTCGAGCTCGGCCAGCATCCGGCCGAGTCGCAGCGCGTCCTCGCACAAGCCGGGCCGCATCCAGTCATCACCTGCCGTCGCCGAGTAGCCCTCGTTGAAGATGAGATAGACGACTTCGAGGACCGAGCCCAGACGGTCGCCCAGATCCTCCGCGCGCGGCAGCTCGAATGGGACGTGCGCCTCCGTCAGCGTTCGCTTGGCCCGCACGATGCGCTGGGCGATGGTCGGCTCCGGGGCCAGGAAGGCGCGGGCGATCTCGTCGGTCGTCAGACCGCCGAGCAGGCGAAGGGTGAGCGCCACCCGCTGCTCACGCGAGAGGACCGGGTGACAGGCGATGAACATGAGCCGGAGCAGGTCGTCGCCGACGTCATCATCGGTCGAGGCCTCGAACGCCGCCAGCGCCATGTCGCGCTCCACCTCGAGCGCGCGCCCCAGCTCGTCCTGCTTGCGCCCAAGGACCGTGCGTCGCCGGGCAAGATCGATCCCTCGACGCTTGGCTGTCGTCATCAGCCACGCGCCTGGGTTTCGAGGGATCCCGGAGACCGGCCACTGCTCGAGCGCTGCGACGAGGGCATCCTGGGCGAGTTCCTCGGCGACCGAGATGTCGCGGACCACCCGGGTCAGACCGGCGATCAGTCGCGCGGACTCGATGCGCCATACGGCCTCGATCGCGCGACCGGTCTCCGGGTCGGTCACGACGATCGGCCTTCGGTCATCGGCGATCCGGCCAGTCGACGACCTGGCGGACCTCGATGTCGGCAGCGTCGGCCTCCCCTGCCGTCCCTCCGATCGGGCAGCGCGAGGCCCATTCGACGGCCTCCTCCCTGGACTTGGCCTGGAGCACGAGGTACCCGGCGACCGGCTTCGACTCGACGAATGGCCCTTCGATGAGGCTGCGTACGCCACCGTCGAACCGGAGGCGTACACCCGCCGAGCTTGGGCGAAGCCCCTCGGCCGCCAACAGGACGCCGGCTCGGGTGAGCTCGTCGAGGTACGTCCCCATGGCGGCCGCGACGGCCGCATCCGGCAGGCGACCCGGCTCCGGGTCGCCCTTGAGCAACAACACGTAGCGCATGGTCAGCCCTGGCCGGCGCCCGCCGGCTCGAAGCTCAGCTCCTCCTGGAGGAAGAGCTCCCGGAGCTCCATCTTCTCGACGCCTGCCGCCTCGGCGAAGCGGGTGACCCAGTCGATCGCCTGATCGCGCGATTCGACGTCGAGGATGGCGAAGCCTGCGACGAGCTCCTTGGCCTCGGCATACGGACCGTCGGTGATGGTCGCCTTGCCATTCGCGTAGCTGACCTTGATCGCCGCCTCGCTCGGGCGGACGCCGCCGGTGAGGAAGATGTGACCGCTTTGCGCTGCTTCAGCCATGAACGCCCCGATCTTGCCCATCTGTTCGGGGGTCGGCGGGATGCGCAGCTTCTCGGGATCGTCGTTGGACAGGCACAGGAACTTCATCTTGATGTCTCCTTCCGATCTCGGCCCCTGGATCGGGCCCTCTGTAATCACGTCGAATCAGGGGTGCCCGAAATCGACAGAGCGCTCACGACTTCCAGGAGGCATCCTTGTCGGATGCGATTTCGAACCACGATCCTGGGCGGTGACAAGACCGCCGCCGGCATCCAGATCCCGAACGAGATCGTCGAGGCGCTGGGGCAGGGCAAGAAGCCGCCGGTCAAGGTGACGATCGCGACCCACACGTTCCGGAGCACGGTCGCCACGGTGAGCGGCGTGTTCATGGTCGGGGTGACGAACGAGTTCCGCAAGACATCCGGCGTAGCGGCGGGCGACGAGGTCGATGTCGACATCGAGCTCGACACGGAGAAGCGCGAGGTGTCCGTTCCCGCCGATCTTGCCACGGCACTCGACGCGGCGACCGGTGCGCGCCAGTTCTTCGAGGGGCTGTCATACAGCAATAAGCGCCGCATCGTCGAACCGATCAACGACGCCAAGAGCCCCGACACCCGGCAGCGCAGGATCGATGCATCGGTCGCCCGGCTGCGCGAGGGTCGGATCTAGGAGGACGAGCGATGACGGAACGAGCCAAGGCGACCTTCGGCATCAAGAGCTGGGACGAGGCCCCGTGGCACGACTCGCGGGATGGCCGGAAGCTCACCCGTGCGACCGTGGTCAAGACATATTCGGGCGACCTCGAGGGCGAGGGCACGATGCAGTACGTCATGGCCTACGCCAGTGAGGCATCGGCGATCTTCGTCGGCATCGAGCGCGTCGAGGGTCGGCTTGCGGGCCGCAGCGGCGCATTCGCGATGAAGGACGAGGGCACCTTCGAGGGTGGCGTCGCAGCATCCTCATTCGAGATCGTCGAGGGCTCGGGGACCGGCGACCTGCGCGGGATCAGGGGTCGCGCCTCGGTCGACGCGGTCAAGGCGGACACCCAGACGATGACGCTCGAGTACGAACTGGGCTGAGCCCGGGGTCCCACCCGCACCGCACCCATCGGGGCCGGTCCGCACTGGCCCCATCTGGTCATAGTCCCCTGCTGACGCGTGGGCGATGCTCGGATTCCTGCCACACGAGGTATCCGACTTGTCCGTCACGACCCAGCACCCTGTCCGCGCGCTGC
>DASYJV010000194.1:0-1885 GCA_035996105.1 Candidatus Limnocylindrales bacterium
CGCCACCAGCGCGATGCCGAGGACCGCCGCCCCGGCAACGATGGCGGTCCGATAGCGCTCCATGAAGGACGGCTTGTACATGGCGCGCGATCGCTCGCGACGGCCGTGCCGCACGCCGCTGGTCCTTGGCGTCGCACCGACCGGCCGACCGCTGCCGGTCGAGCGGGTGGTCGCGGCGGCCGCGGCACCGGGCAGCCCGGTCGCGCCCGCGTCGCTCGCCATCTCGTCGGCGCCGGTGGGCGTTCGGTCAGCGGCCGCTGGCAGATCGCCAGCGGACGACGCTGGCGTCGAGCCGCCGTTGGGACGAGCGTTCGAGGGTTGGCTGCCGGGTCGCTGCCGCCGGCGATTGGCTTTGCTCACGTGGTTGCCTCGTTGTCGGGGGAAGGGTCGAAACCGGTCGGATGGCCGCTCTCGGGAGCGCGTGAGACGCGCACGCGGAGAGGGGCGCAGGAGTGAGGGTACCGTCCAATGCCCAGACCGTGCCCGGATCGCTCCCTCACGGCTGGTCAAGGTAGGCACGGACCTCCGGGCGGAGGAGCCCGCGGATGAGGAGCAGGCCGAGCGCCGCCACGAAGACGGCCTCGACGATCAGCCGGCTAAGCGCCAGCAGTGGCACGAGCGGGATGGTGAGACTGGCCAGACCGAGCGCCAGGCCGCGGGCCGCTTCCTTGCGCTGGAGGACGAGGGTGGTGGTGAAGATCGTGTACGCGAGCAGGATCATGACCACGACCCCCTCGGGGCTGACCGGCGCCGCGATCGCCAGATCGATCACCGAGCGCAGGCTCAGACCGATACCGGCCATGATCAGGCCGGCATAGAGCAGGAAGAGGCGGATACCGCCGGGCATCGCGCGGATTCGGTCGAGCATCGGGGTGTGCATCCTACCTTGACGCCCGATCGGGACGCCTCGTACCGTCAGGGCGATGAGCGTCGACACCCCGGCCTGGGTCCGCGACGCGATCTTCTACCAGATCTTCCCCGATCGGTTCGCCGCGAGCGACCGCGTCCAAAAGCCCGGTGTCATGGAACCCTGGGACGCGCCGCCCACGGACCACGGCATCAAGGGTGGCGACCTGCGCGGCGTCGCCGAGCACCTGGACGACCTCGTGGATCTCGGGATCAACGCCATCTATCTCACGCCGATCTTCAGCTCGGCGTCCAACCACCGCTATCACACCTACGACTACTTCGAGGTCGATCCATTGCTGGGCGGCAACGACGCGCTGCGCGAGTTGCTCGACGCCGCGCATGCCCGCTCGATGCGGGTCGTCCTCGATGGCGTCTTCAATCACAGCGGCCGAGGTTTCTGGCCGTTCCACCACGTCCTGGAGATCGGGGCCGCGTCGCCCTATCGCGGCTGGTTCCATCTCGATCAGGGCCGGCTCGATGCCGGCCAGCCCCTCCACGCCTATCCGCCGCCCGGCACGCCACCGTCCGAGCTCGGCTATGAGGGGTGGTGGGGGCTGCCGGCCCTCCCCAAGCTCAACATCGAGAACCCCGAGGTTCGCGAATACCTCTTCACGGTCGCCGAGTACTGGCTCAGGTTCGGCATCGATGGCTGGCGGCTCGATGTCCCGGAGGAGATCGAGGACGCCACGTTCTGGCAGGAGTTTCGGGGCCGATGCCGGGCGATCCGGCCCGATGCCTACCTGGTCGGGGAGATCTGGCGGATCGCGCCGGAATGGCTGCACGGCGACCGATTCGATGCGCTGATGAACTACCCGCTCGCCGAGGCGATCCTGGGCTACGCGGGTGGCGGCCATCTCGACTGGGCGGTCGTCAACAGCATCCCCCAGTACCGCGACTGGCTGCGACCGCTCGACGGACCCGGCTTCGCGGCGCGCCTCGTGGAGCTGGCCGACGTCTACGATCCGGACGTGGTCGC
>DASYJV010000195.1:0-5298 GCA_035996105.1 Candidatus Limnocylindrales bacterium
GCGCCTCCGTCGGCGCCTCGTCGGCCGGGGAGGGCAGGTAGCGCACGATGGCATCGAGCAGGCCGCGCAGACCGATGCCCTTGACCGCGCTGCCAACCAGGACGGGCGCAAGGATCGATTCCTTGACGCCCTTGCGCAGACAGGCCTCGAGCTCCGGGTCGGAGATCTCCTCGCCCTCGAGGTACTTGGTCAGGACGTCATCGTCCGCCTCGGCCGCCGCCTCGAGCAGCTGGTCGCGGCGCACCCCGACCTCGCCGGCCATCCCGTCTGGGATCGGGACCTCGACCTCGGCCGAGCCGTCCCAGCGCCATGCCCGCCGATGGACGAGGTCGACGTAGCCTTCGAACGACTCGGCCGCGCCGATCGCGACCTGGAGTGGTGCCACCTTGTGGCCGAAGCTCGCTCGAAGCGCGTCGAGCGCCGCGGTCGGATCGGCATTCTCGCGGTCGCTCTTGTTGATGAAGAAGCAGGCCGCCCGTCCGGTCAGGCGACCGAGCGCGACGGCGTGCTCGAGGCCGGCCTCGACGCCGCCGGACGCATCCATCACGAAGATCGCGCCGTCGGCGGCCGCGAAGCCCTCGATGACATCGGCGATGAAGTCGGGATAGCCGGGCGTGTCGACCAGCGAGATCCGGGTCCCGTCCGCCTCGAACGTCCCGACCGCGAGGCTCAGCGACTCGCGCCGCTTCTGCTCCTCGGGCTCGAAGTCGAGATGCGCCGTCCCGTCATCGACGCGGCCGAGACGCGGGATGGCGGCGGCGCGATGCAGCAGCTGTTCGGCGAGGGTCGTCTTGCCGGATCCGGCGTGGCCGGCCAGGACGACACTCCGAAGGTGGGGGAGGTCGACGCTCTTCATCGTCATCGGCTTCGTCGGTCCTTCTTCTGCAGCAGCGAGAGGGGACGTCCGGGGGTGAGCGCAAGCGGTCGGCCCATGATAGTCGGCTATACTCCGGCCCGCGATGTCAGGTCACTCCAAATGGTCCACGATCAAGCGCGCCAAGGGCATCACCGACGCCAAGCGCGGAGCCTTGTTCACGAAGGTCGCTCGTGAGATCAGCGTCGCGGCCCGGCAGGGTGGGGGAGACCCCGACGCCAATTACCGCTTGCGCCTCGCCATCGAGAAGGCGCGCTCGGTCAACATGCCGGCCGACAACATCAAGCGGACGATCGACAAGGCGACCGGCGGCGGGGAAGCCGAGCAGTTCGAGGAGATCGTCTACGAGGGCTACGGCCCGGGCGGCGTGGCGGTCCTCGTCGAGGCCCAGACCGACAACCGCAATCGCACCGCCGCCGAGGTCCGCTCGATGTTCAGCAAGACCGGCGGTCAGCTGGCGGGCTCCGGGGCTGTCGCCTGGCAGTTCGAGACGCGCGGCCTGATCGCGGTCCCGCGCGGCGGCATCGACGCCGACGAGGTCGCCCTGGCCGCCATCGACGCCGGCGCCGAGGATGTCGACACCGACGGCGACGAGACCATCGACATCTACACCTCGCCGACAGACCTCGAGGCGGTCATCCAGGCCCTCGAGGCCGCCGGGATCCCGATCGAGTCGGCCGAGTCGGCGATGGTCGCCAAGCAGACCGTCGAGCTCGATTCGTCGAAGGCCCGGCAGGCACTCCGGCTGGTCGAGCTGCTCGAGGACCTCGACGATGTCCAGCGGGTGACCGCGAACTTCGATATCCCAGAGGACGTGTTCGCCGAGGTCGCCGGGTGAAGGTCCTCGGGATCGACCCGGGGACGGCCGCGCTGGGCTACGGGATCGTCGAACGGACCGGCAGTCGCCTGCGCGAAGTCGATCACGGCTGCCTGGTCACCAGCCCCGATCTCACGCTCCCCGAACGGCTGCTGGCCATCCACGCCCTGGTCGATGAGCTGCTCTCGCTCCACGAGCCCGACCTGATCGGCGTCGAGCGGCTCTTCTTCTCGCGCAACGTCCAGACGGCACTCGGCGTGGGCCAGGCGCGCGGTGTGGTGCTGCTGGCCGCAGCCCAGCACGGGACGCCGGTTCGCGAGGCGACCCCGAACGAGGTCAAGAGCGCGATCACCGGTTACGGCGCGGCCGACAAGGGGCAGGTCCAGCGGATGGTCCAGCTCGTGCTCGGGATGAGCGAGCTGCCACGACCGGATGACGCGGCGGACGCCCTCGCCATCGCGACCTGGGTCGCCAACACCGATCGGGGCCGGGCGCTGCAGACCGCCGGCGTCCTCGACCGCGCGTCGGCAGCACCCATCACCCGCGGCGAGACCGGGTACGAGCGAGCGGTCCGGGAGGCGCTCGCCGCAGATCGCGCCGCGAAGCGCAACGCCTCCTAGGTGATCGCGTCGGTCGAGGGGGTCGTCGGAGCGGTCACCGCCGATTCGCTGGTGATCGAAGTCGGTGGCCTCGGCTATCGCGTCTTTGCCGCCCCGGCGGTGCTCGCCTCCGCCCAGCCGGGTCGCCAGCTCAAGCTGCACACCTACCACCTCGTCCGCGAGGATCAGCAGGCGCTCTACGGTTTCCGATCGGCCGAGGAGCTGGGGTTCTTCAACCTGCTGCTGACGGTGAACGGCGTCGGGCCCAAGGTCGCCCTGGCGATCGTCGGCTCGCGGCCGACGCCCGATCTCCAGCTCGCGATCATGCTCCAGGACCAGGCCGTCCTGGTGTCGATCCCGGGGATCGGCAAGAAGCTGGCAGAACGGATCATCTTCGAGCTCAAGGAGAAGGTCGCCGCGGCCGGTGTATCGGCCTCAGGAGCCTCGGCCGCCGGTGCGGTCGCCAGCGAGGGCGAGATCGTCGCCGCGCTGCAGGCGCTCGGCTATTCCCTGGGCGAGGCCCGCGAGGCCTCTCGGGCGGCCCTGGCCGATGTCGGCGGCGAGTCAACGCTCGAGGAGCGAGTCAAGGCCGCCCTTCGGAGCCTGCTGCGCGAGTAGCCCCGGAAACCGTCCCGGGACGAGACCGGACGGACCGCGCAGGGCGGCCCGTCCGGCGATCTCGTTTCAGTCGTGGAGCCGCTGAAGGGTATGCCCCATCGCCCAGCGGGAGACTTTCTTGCCGAGCGCCGCGGCGCTGACGTCGGCGGTCCGGAAGTGGATGCCGAGGAAGACTCGTGCGTCGATGGTGTCCTTGACGACAGCCGTGAAGCGCGAGTAATGACGGGTGATCGTCCCGGCGGCATTGGACACGTCGAATGACATCCGGTCTCGGCCGAAGAACGCCTTGGCGGTCTGCATGACCGCCCCGGTGACGCAGTTGTACCCGGATGGTTCATCGGGGTAGGGCGGGGTCAGGAACAGTGGCGCCCACAGCGGGTCACCGACCGTCGTGCCGTTCCCGTCGTTGTCGCCGTTGTGGATCGCGGTGACGGGCCGCCAGAAGCTCCAGTAGGCCTTGTTATCCCAGCAGCTGATCAACGAGTCGGCGCCGGCCATATTGAGCAGGGCGAACAGGCGCGCCTCCCTGGCGACGCCGAGCCCGCGCGCCGACGAGATGGCCCGGAAGGTCCGGTTCCACAGCTCGATCGGGTTGGCGGTGTAGAAGAGGGCCGTCGCGGTCTGCGCCGGCGTCCGGGTGGTGCTGGTCAGTGAGCCGATGGCCATCACTTCCGCATAGTCGCGGGCATAGGCCCGGCTGCCCAGGGCCCTCGGACCCCTCGACCGGAACTGCGACGGACTCAGCAGCGTGAACGGGTGGACCCTGGCGACCCACGCGAATGGATCGATGACGCCGCTCGTCGGTCGCCATTGGCCGGCTGCCGTGCCGACCGTGAAGGTGAACGTGCCATACCGGCCGTCGGTCGCCCGAGCCGCCAGCATCGCCGTCGCGGCCGCGGCGCCTGCCGTGATGCCATCGTCCTTCGCCGCACCGGCCCCGATCGCGGCGAGCGACGCGTCATACGCGATCTGGAGCCAGGCACGGGTCGCGGCCGGGAGCAGCAGCGTCCCGCTGCGGTCGAGGCCGATGAGCACGTCGTAGGCAGCGGTCGCGATCGCGGCATCGATCGAGGCGGCATGCGAGGCCGCCGGGAGACCAGCCAGGTACGGCTGACGGCCGCCGACGATCGAGTTGACCGCGTCGTAGACCGCGGCCTGCACCATCGCGAGATGGATCTGCCCGACCGGTGCATTGAGGCCAGTGCCCGGCGAGGTCGCCGGAACGGTGACGGGTGGACTGAGCGGGTTCATGAGCGCCGCGACGGCGTAGCGGTTCCAGTCGCGGATCGCGGTCGTGGTCCCGGGCGTGCCGTGGGCGGAACTGACCGGCGCTGCCATCGTGACGGCGATGAGCGCCATCGCCGTCGCCCATGCGACGACCCGGCGTGATGGACGTACGTCCCCTCTGGACATGGAGTCTCCTCTGGGTCCCCGTTCTGACGGAGCCGCCCACAGGTCGTGGGCCGAGCTCGAAAGCGCGGCCCTATGAAAAGCAGAGGCTAGGCACGACTGCGACACCTCCCTCCCCCCGATGTCAGTCGTCGACTATCCGCCGGGGGTGACCCGCTGTCAACGGGCGCGCGTCGTCAGGGGCGGCGGCCGGCCAGGGCCTCGGCGTGCAGTCCGCGCGGGTCGATCGACGGCTCGCCACGACGGGCCGCCAGTGCGGCCAGAGTCTCGTGGTCGAGGATCTCGAGCATCGCGTCGCGCACGTCGAGCATCACCTCGCGCAGCGGGCAGTGGGCCTCGTCGATGCACGAACAGCGCTCGTAATAGCGCAGCGAGACACAGCCGAGCGGCGCCAGGGCGCCGTCGAGCAGCCGGATGACCCGCCCGACCGTCACCTCGGACGGATCCGCGGCGATGGCATAGCCGCCGTGCGCCCCGAGGGTGGTGCGAACCACCCCGGCGTGCTTCAGCGTGGCCATGATCTGCTCGAGGAACTTCGGGGGAAGCATGTTGCGCCTGGCCAGCACGGCCAGGGCGACCGGAGCGTCACCCTCGTGACGAACGAGGTCGACGAGCGCGCGGAGGCCGTATTCGGAGCGGCGCGAGAGGCGCATGGCGACATCCTAGCGGCGAAGCCCTAGTCGGGCAGTGGGGCTTCATCGCGAATGGAACATCCGTGCGAAACGACAGGCTCCGTGCTAGACTGGACCCCGATGGCAGACGACCTTTCGCGCATCCTCTCGGCGGACCTCGAGGACGATGGCGACCTCGTCATCGAAGGCACCCTGCGCCCACGGACGCTCGATGAATACATCGGTCAGCGGGAGGTCAAGGCCAACCTCTCGGTGCTGCTCACCGCGGCCAAGGGGAGGGGAGAGGCGGCCGACCACGTCCTCCTCTATGGCCCGCCCGGTCTGGGCAAGACGACGCTCGCCACGATC
>DASYJV010000196.1:0-7618 GCA_035996105.1 Candidatus Limnocylindrales bacterium
GACGTTCCCGCTCTCCGGGGTGTGCGGCAGGATCGCGCTGATGTCGAAGAGCGGCTGCGTCCCGATGGTCACGATGCCGATCTCGATGAACTCGTGGACCGCGTGGCCGAGCAGACCGGCGGCGATGAAGACGAGCGCGACGCCGGTCCAGCGAAAGAAGGTCGCGAGGTTCAGCCGGCGCGAGCCGTGATAGAAGCCGACACCGAGCAACGCCGCGACACCGATCCCGAGCAGCGCGCCAGCCAGGACCCAGATCGCCCCGCCCTGCGCGGATGCGGCGGCAGCCTGGCCGGTCAGGAACAACGCCGTCTCGACACCTTCGCGGATCACGGCGATGAAGGCCAGGGCCGCGAGGGCCCAGGCGGACCGGTCGTGGATGGCACGGTCGACGGCCCGATCGACGGCTGCCTGGAGCTCACCCCTGACGTGACGCGCCTGACGCCGCATCCAGAACAGCATCCAGGTCACGACCGAGGCCGCGGCAACCATGGTCAGCCCTTCGAACAGCTGCTCGTACGGCGCCTTCAGGCTGCCGACCGTCACGTACAGGGCGATGCCGAGCAACATGCTGAGCACGAGCGCGGACCCTGCGCCCACGGCGACCATCGGGAAGTAGCGGCCATTGCCGCTCTTGGCGAGGTAGGCGCAGATGATGGCGAGGATGAGCGCGCCTTCGACGCCCTCGCGAAGGCCCGTCAGCAGACCGCTTGAAAAGGCACCGAAGTCCATGCCGGGCGGGGTCTCCATCTCAACAAGGTCGCATGACTTCGACATGCAAGGTCGCTTGTCGCAGCGAATCTAATCGGTCGGCCCGACGGCGGTCAAGCGCTCCGGCTGGAGGTCAATCGCCGCCCCGGATCTCGAACCTGGCCAGGCGCCAGCTGGCAAGGGCGAACCCACCGGCGAGCAGGATGGCGAGCACCGCGACGCTCACGGCGGGCGCGAGCGGATCTCGCAGCTTGACGCCCAATGCCGCCGCGACGCCGAGCGTCGCCTGCCGGACCGACAGGAACTTCGTCCCCTCCAGCAGTCCCGCCAGGACGCCTTCCCAGATGAGCGTGTAGCCGAGTCCCACCAGGAGCGCCCGTGAGGTGAAGACGCTGAGCGTCGTGAACCCGACGGCGTAGGCGCTGCCGCCAGCGAGACACGCCACCGAGAAGCCGACGATGGAGGTCGTCGGATCGGCACGGGTCCCGAGCAGCAGACCGGTCAGCACGACACTGGGCACGACGAGCGCGACCGTCAGTCCGGCCGCGACCAACGCCTTGGCCAGCACGATCTTCCAGCGTGGGATCGGCTTGATCATCAGGAAGACGGCCGTCCCGTCCTCGATCTCCGATCCGATCGCGGCCGTGCCGATGACCAGCGCCACGATCGGCATGATCGTCCGGACCACCAGGGTATCGAGTACCCGGTCCGCGTCGGGTCGGCCGCCGCTGACCCGGATGAGCAGGCCGATGAGGACCGGGAGACCGACGAGCAGGACCAGCAGCACGAAGCGGCGCCGACCCAGCAGGCCCCGAAGCGTGACGTCGATGAGCGCGACGATGACGCTCATCGGCGGACCAGGTAGCTGAAGACGCTCTCGAGCGAGTCGTCGGTCGGGCCGACCTCGAAGAGCGTGACCCCGATGGCTCGGGCGATCCGGGGCAGCGCCCGGGTGAACCCGCCGTAGTCGGCGGTGCGGATGGCCAGCCGATCGCCGACGAGCTCGACCCCGAACGCCGATGGGTCGGCCATCAGCGCTGCGGCAAGCCGCCGGTCATCCGATGAGCTGACCGTGAACGTATGCGGCCGATCGGTCATCAGCCGCCGGATCGACCGGAAGTCGCCCGCCGCCGCAAGCCGCCCGGCATACACGACGAGGACCGAATCCGCCAGCCGCTCGACCTCTTCGAGGATGTGCGAGGAGAACAGGATCGTCCGGCCCTCGGCGGCCATCGTGCGCAGCAGCGTCATCATGTGCAGCCGCTGGCGCGGATCGAGCCCGTTGAACGGCTCATCGAGCAGGAGGATGGTCGGCTCGTGGACCAGCGCGCCAGCCAGCTTGGCCCGTTGGCGCATCCCCTTCGAGTACGTGCCGATCGGACGGTCCGCGGCCTCGGTCAGGTCGACCGTGGCGATCGCCCGGGCGGCGGCCCCATCCACGTCGGCGACACCCTGGAGGCGGGCGTTGAGGCGCACGAATCCCATGCCCGTGAGATAGCCGTGGACCGTCTCGCGCTCGGGGACGAGACCGAGGTGCCGGTACATCTCGGGTCGTCGCCAGGCCGAGGCGCCCTGGACGAGCACGCGGCCGGCGGATGGCGCGAGCAGCCCGGCCATCAGGTGGAGGAGCGTCGACTTCCCCGCCCCGTTCGGACCGAGCAGCCCGGTCACGCCCGGGCCGAGCCCGAACGAGATGTCGTTGACCGCCACGACGTTGCCGTACCAGCGTGAGACGTGGTCGAGCTGCAATGCCGCCACGGGCGGGGCGCTCGTCGCGGTCGACGCGGCCAGTTCGGCCCCGGGCGATCCCGTCACGTCACGATCCGCAGGTAGCGTCGGATCGTCAAGGCGATCGAGCCCGAAGCCCCGACGACGGCGGCCAGCACGTAGGCCCAGCCCGGGAGGTCGATGGAGGCGACGACCGGACCGTCCGGGATCGATCCGAAGATGGTGGCGTTGGTCCCATCCAGGATGTCGGCCGGGCTCAGGAAGACCACGATGCGGGCAAGATCCTGGGTCGTGAGCCCGCCGATCAGCGCAAGCACGATCGGCGGGATGATGAACACCGCGATGATCGCTGCCGTGGCGTAGGCGCGGCGCGGCGTGTGGGCCGCGACGACCCCCGCCAGCCCACCAAGCAGCCCGGCCACCAGCAGGCCCTGCGCGACGAACCGCGGGACGGCGCCGATCTCCGCCCGCAGCCCGGTCATCGGGTCGACGGCGACGAGGACCCGCCCGACGAACAGGATGATGTACGGCGTCAGCTCGACGATCAGCAGCGCGACGAAGAGCCCGCCGATCTTTGCCAGCGCGTAGTCGACGCGGGTCAGGACCCTCGAGAAGTAGAGCGGCAGGACGCCGTAGCGCTGGTCGCGTCCGAACAACTCGGGCGCCTGGCTGGCACAGAACAGCATGATGAGCAAGCTGACGATGCCGTGGTAGGTCTCGTAATGGATCGGCGATGCCTCCTCGAAGGCGCTCCCGGCTCGGCCGGCCTGGTTGGCCAGCGCCGAGATCCCGACGGCGAGCACGGCCGGAAGGATCGCCAGGACCGCCAGCACGAACGGTGCGATCTTGGCGCGGCCGCCGCGACCGATCCCGAAGCAGGCGGCCACCGTCTGCGCGAAGAGCGCCAGGACCGCACTTCGCCGCCCGAGCCGGGGGCCGGTGTACGCCTGGTAGCCGAGGTCGAAGATGCTCCCGCTCATGCGACGACCGCCGCGTCGGGCTGATCGTCACGGAACAGGTCTTCGAGGCTCTGCCGGCGCGGTTCGATCCGGACGAGCGGAAGCGCGAGATCGGCGATGGCGTCACGCACGATGTCATAGGCCGCGGGCTCGGCCACGGCGAGCAGGACCGTGCGACCGTCAGCGACCGCCTGGAGGCCACGGGCGACGAGCGCCGCGGTGAGCGCAGCGGCCCCTTCCTCGACCTCGATGGCGAGCACGCCGGTCCGCTCCGTGAACGCGCCGAGCGGGGCGGCCCGCAGCAGCCGCCCGGAATCGATCGCGACGAGAAAATCGCAGACCCGCTCGATCTCGCCGAGCAGGTGGCTGGCGACGATCACCGCGATCCCGAACTCCGTCCCCGTCCGCCGGACGAGCGCCAGCATCTCGTCGCGCCCCGCCGGGTCGAGGCCGTTCGTGGGCTCATCGAGGAGGAGGAGCCGCGGGCCGTGGACCAGGGCCTGGGCGAGCTTGACGCGCTGCTTCATCCCGGTCGAATAGCCACCGATCGCCCGGTAGCGCTCCTCATACAGCCCGACGTGGCGGAGGACCTCGGCCGTCCGCTCGCGCGCGGCCGCCCGGGGCAGCCCGGACATCCTCGCCATATGCGTCACGAAGTCGGTGGCGGTCACGTCGGGCGGCAGGCAGTCGTACTCGGGCATGTAGCCGACGTGCTGGCGGATGGTGGTTCCCTCGGTCCGGACGTCGAGGTCCATCACCGCGGCTTCGCCCGAGGTCGGCTCGAGCAGTCCGAGGAGGATCTTGATGAGCGTGCTCTTGCCGGCGCCGTTGGCTCCGACCAGCCCGATGATCCCGGGTTCGAGCTCGAGGGTCAGCCCGTCGAGCGCGGTCACGCCACGCGGATAGCGCTTGGTCAGATCGCGTAGGGCGACGAGGCTCATGCCGTATCAGGGTACGCGGCGCGCCCTGCATCCGGGTGTTCAGCGGAAGCGGAAGCTCTTGACCGTCGGGTTCGTTGCTGGCAGGACGTTCTCGAGCGTCGAGGCGCCGACGGGCTCGATCGCGATGACCATCGGTCCGCCCAGCGCATCGATGACGATGATCCGCGTGGTCGCGGACGGCTCGAGATAGAAGATCTGGGTGCTCGTGCCAAAGAGCGCCACCCGGTCGGGTCCGGTCGGGGTGAGGTCGATGAGCGTGGCCCGGCGCTTGTCGACGTGCTGGTTGACCGGTCGTCTTGCGGCCACGCCGTCGGTGCCGATGAACGTCTCGACGAGTCCCTTGGCAGATCGCGGCGGATCCATGGCCTGGCCCGACGGGTAGACCGCCCTGATGGCACTCGCCAGCGTGAGGTTGCCTTCGGAGCGGCCGAGGGCGATGAGGTCGGCCGCCCAGGCCGAGGCCGACCAGCCGCTGCCGAGCGTGAACCGGATCGCCGGCGCGAACCGTGACGGCTCATACGCGCCGGCGTCCAGGCGGCAGGCGAACCCGAGGATCGGGTCGCAGAGGTCGCGGACGCCGCCAGCCTGTTTGGGCGTCGGTCTGGGCGTCGCGGTCGGTTTCGCGGTCCTGGTCGGCGTCGGCGCCGGGGTGGCGGTCGCTGTCGGGCGTACCGTGGCCGCCGAGCTCGGGACCGGTCGGTGCGAGGGGCTGGCGATCGCGAGCCCAGCCGCGTCGTCCCGGCCCGATGCGGCGGCAACCATGAGGGCGCCGCCGACCAGGGCGAGGACCGTGACCAGGACGAGCAGCGGCGCGCCGATCGCCCGTGGCGGACGGCGGACCATCCCCGCTCGGATCGGGGAGCTGGCTGCCACGATGCCGTGGGGGTGCATCGCCGGTGCGGTGCCGTCGCCGGCCAGCGCGGCCGCGCCCGCGACGAGCACGCCGGTGTCGATCGAGTCGGTCGGGCTCAGGGGGTCGGGTCGCGACACGATCGACGAAAGGGCCGCCGCCATGGCGGTGCCGTTCGCGAACCGTCGGTTGGGATCCGGGTCGAGCGCCCGCACGACGATCGTCTCCAGGGCTGTAGGGACGTCGGGCTGGACGGCACGTGGCGAGGGCGCGGCGGCCCCGATCCGGACCGCCGCCAGCTCGGCCGTCGTCTCGCCACTCCAGGCCCGTCGGCCGGTCAGGCACTCGTAGAGGACGAGGCCCAGGCCGTACACGTCGGATGCGCCCGTGGTGGTCTCGCCCTTGGCCTGCTCGGGGCTGAAGTAGTGGACGGACCCAAGGGTGGTCCCGGGGACGGCGCCCTCGGCATCGCTGGCGAGCCGTGCGATCCCGAAATCGGTGACCATCGCCCGGCCATCGCGGGCCAGCAGGATGTTGCCCGGCTTGATGTCGCGATGGATGATCCCCCGGGTGTGGGCGACGCCGAGCGCGCGAGCCACGTCGAGCCCGATCCGTGCCGCCTCCGCCGGGGCCAGCCGCCCGACGCGCTTGAGACGGGCCGCCAGATCCTCGCCTTCGATGAGCTCCATCACGAGGTACGGCTGACCGTCGTCGGTCCCGGTCTCGAGGCAGGCCACGATGTTGGGGTGGCGGAGGACCGTGGCGGCGAGCGCCTCACGGCGAAACCGCATCGCGATGTCGGCGTCGGCCATGACCTCGCGGCGGAGCAGCTTCACCGCGACGGTCCGCCCGAGAAGCGTGTCGAAGGCCCGGTGGATGGTCGCCATGCCACCGGACCCGATCACCTCGGCCAGCCGATACCGCTCGCCGACGAGCCGCCCGGCGGCGGGTTGCGGCGGAGGCGGAGGCTCGATCGGCTCGCTCACGCGGCGACCATAGCCGAGAGTCGTCGAACGGGCCGAAACGCGCGTTCAGCCACGGTCAGGGGACCTGGGGCCGGTGGAGCGGGAGACGAGGTTCGAACTCGCGACATGCAGCTTGGAAGGCTGCCGCTCTGCCAACTGAGCTACTCCCGCGCGTCGCGAAGTCTACCAGTCGGGCATCGACGAGCCGCTGGATCGGCCCGGTCGGGGACCGATCCAGCTCGGGCTCTCAGCGTGGGTCCGTCGACCACCGCTTGCGGCCGATCGCGAGGGCCGCGACGACGAAGATGGCGAGGAACAGGAGCGGGTTCTGGTTCGAACCCGACGGCGTTGCCGGGCTGTCGGATGTCGCGACGACATCGGTCGGCGGGGCCGACGGCGTGCTACCGGTCCCCCCGGTCGTCGGCGTGGTGCCGCCGGTCGCGGGCGCGGCGATGCGTCGATTGGTGATCGTGGCGGAGCAGATCACGAGGCTTCCGCCCCCGTTGCCCGATCCGTTGCACTGGTTGATGGTCACACCATGCGAGGAGGGCTTTCCTCCGCTGGCGGTGCACTGCAATCGAACCAACGTCCCGCCGTTGGCGGAGCCGTTGCACTGGGTGATGGCGGCGCCCGTGGTGGTGGCTGGGAACGGATCGCAGTTGTTGGCGATCCCGTCGCCCGAGCCGACGCACTGGTTGACGGTCACCGGGGTCGCACCGGTGGCGAACCCGACGAAGTTGTTGGTGACCGTGACGCTGCAGCGAAGCGTGCTGCCGCCGCCGTTGGTCGCCGCATTGCATTGGGTGACGTGGGTGACCGGGCTGGTCAGGTTGCTCACCCGGGTGCTGCACAGCGCCTGCGGGTTGCCCGCCGCACCGTGGCATTCGCGGACGGTGACCCTCGCGGATCCACCGCTGGCGGTGATGCGGTTGACGACGGTGACCTGGCAGATGACGCCAAGGCCACCCGAGTTATCGAGGCCGTTACTGCAGGTGGTCGTCGGGGCGATCGTGGTGGCGGCGGTCGTGGCGCCGGCAAAGGCCAGGGTGCCGAGGATGAGGGCGCCGAGCGTCAGGACGACGGCGATCGATCGGGAGAGGAACGGGCGACGCAAAGCGACACCTCGTAAGTGTCGAGCGTCATGGCCGATAGGTTCAGCGCTTGGGAGCCCGTCCGCCCGAGTATGCCCGTATTCATACAACCGTCAACCGGACCATCGGCCGCCCTCGTGGACTTCGTCCACTGAAGCGCGATTGACGGTTTGCCGTCAGCTCTGCGAGCGGCCGCCGTGCTTGGCGAAACGCTCGCCGGGGATGACCGTCTCGGGACCTGACCGCCGACCCTGACCGGAGGGCTGGCCGTGCGCCGGTCCGCGGCCGTTTGATGGACGCGGACCGCCGTTGGGCTGCGGCGCGGGGCCGGGACGGGATCCCGGCGCGCTGGGGCGAGGGCCGCCGTTGCCGATCC
>DASYJV010000197.1:0-2100 GCA_035996105.1 Candidatus Limnocylindrales bacterium
GATTGTCGAGACCGGGGGCGAAGCACTGCATCTCGACGGCGTCGATCCTCCCCGCTACGACCGCGGCCGCGATCTCGGCGAATGGCAACGGGAAGTGCGCTCCAACGACGATGCCGCCCTCGGCATGGCACCGGTCGGCCCAGTCGCTGAGCAGCTCGGTGACCGGGGCACCGATCCGTCCCTCGGGGGCACCGCCGGACGCGAGCGGGACGACGGGGCGTCGCGCACCGAGCAGACCGAGGTGGCCGAGCATGTTCTGGCGGTTCTCGGTCCCGACGTTCACCACGTGCTGGCCGTCCGGATCGCGGACCGCACCCCATGGCAGGTCCGTGACGTTCGTGAACTCGTCGCCCAGCTGGGTGGCGAGGAGATGGATGAACGTGAGGTCCTCGGCGGCTGCCTGGAGGAGCGCGGTCGATGGCGCCAGCGCGTGAACATGTGAGTCCGAGGTCCGCCAGCCCTCGGCGCGAAGGTCGATGGCCCGCTCGATGGTGATCGCCAGGTTCCGGGTATCCGGCGCGACGGCCAGGGTCGTGCGCACCGGCCGGTGATCGAACCCCTTGACGACCTCGAGCGTGACGCTGCCGGGCGGCAGGTCGATCTCGAAGACGCCCGGCACATACGCGTACGTGTCGCCACCGAGGATGACGCCGGCGCCGGAGTCCTCGAAGAGGCCGGGATCGAGCTCTTCGCGGTGGCCGACCGGTGGCAGATAGCGACCGTCCGCCGCGACGAACCGGACTCGGGCCGGCGTCGGCCGATCGTCGACCGACAACCGCACCTCGACTCGGATCTCCGCGGCGGGCAGCGGCTCGATCGCGATCCGGCCGTCGGGGCTGGCCGCACGGGCGGTAAGGTCGCCCGTCGCGATCTCCCAGCCCCCGAACCGGATCCGGGCGTCGGGCGCGACGGCGATGTCCAGGACCGAGCGCGACGCGCGATCGGGCGGCATGACATCGGCGGGCTCGGCTCCCGCTCCATCGTCAAGGCTCGCGGGCGCGTGATGGCCCCAGCCCGCCGGGCCGGTGTCGCGGGCCGGCCGGCGCGGTTCGCGCAGACGCCGCGAGCTGATGGCGATCCCGAGGTCGACCTCTGGCAGCGTCTCACCCGCTCCCTCGACGAGGATCTGTCGCCGTGGCGTCAGCACCAGCGGGTCCGCCGTCCCGGCGAAGAGCGTCAGGCCTGCGACCACGACGCCGGTCCCCGGTCGACCATCGCCGAGCGGCACCAGCCGGAGCGTCTGCGGTTCGTCGTGATCGAGTGGGATCGCGTGCAGCCAGTAGGTCGCGTCATCGTGCAGCGTCGGCACGACATCGGCGGCGCCCGTCTTGGCCGGGCCCCAGGATCCGGGCAGCATCGTCAGCGGACCCGCCTGACCGGCCGCGGCATAGCGGCCCGGCTCCATCCGGGCGTGCGGCCCGCGCCAGTCTGCCGTCTGGTCGGCCAGATGGCTCAGCGCAGCGAACGGCAGGAACCCCCACCCGATGATCCCGTCGTCGATCTCGAACCGCCGCCGCACGTCGATCGCCTGCGTTGCGCCGCCGGCAAAGCCGACTTCGTACCGCGCGAGCGGCTCGCCGGTCGGCAGGACCCAGCCCACCGGCATCCCGGCCGGACGCTCGCCCGTCTCATCGCGCCAGCTGTCGGCGAAGTGGGCGACCACCAGGTGGCTGGCCCGGCCGGATCCGCGAGGTTCGGGGAGGTCGACGGTCAGTTCACGATCGACCAGGATCCAGCGCCGCCCGCCCGCCCGGCTCCCGAGCTCGAACGGGAGGCCCCGGAAGGTGGATGTCCCGTCGGGGAGCCGCGCCAGCGCCTGCCGGTAGAGCGGATGGAAGCGGCCGGCAACGTCGTGATCGGCTGCGTTCCATGCCGACGACAGGTCGATCGGTCGCGCCAGTCTCGTCATCGGCACCGCTCGCCCACTGGCCATGATCCCGGTCCTCCCGATCCATGTTGACGTAGGGCGAGGGGCGATGATACCGTCTCTGCAATCGGTTGCGCAAGGAGGAATTCGACGTGGGGACCGTCCGGCTGACCGTGGGTCAGGCCCTCGTGCGCTACATGGCCCGTCAGTTCGTCGAGCGCGACGGTCACGAG
>DASYJV010000198.1:0-2170 GCA_035996105.1 Candidatus Limnocylindrales bacterium
GAGCAGAAGCGCAAGATCATCGGCGACGAGTTCATCAGGGTCTTCGAGGAAGAGGCGGCCAAGCTCGGCCGGATCGACTTCCTGACCCAGGGCACGCTCTATCCGGATGTCATCGAATCGGCGACGTCGGAATCGAAGGCCGCCCAGAAGATCAAGACCCACCACAACGTCGGCGGTCTGCCGGCGGACCTGCGCTTCCAGCTCATCGAGCCGCTGCGCTACCTGTTCAAGGACGAGGTCCGCCGGGTGGGCCTGCAGCTCGGTCTCCCCGAGGCGATGGTCCTCCGCCAGCCTTTCCCCGGGCCCGGCCTGGCGATCCGGATCATCGGCGAGGTGACCGCGGAGCGGCTCGACACGCTGCGCGAGGCCGACTGGATCGTCATCGACGAGATCAAGGCGGCCAACCTCTATCGCAGCCTGTGGCAGTCCTTCGCGATCCTCACCCCGGTCCGCTCGGTCGGGGTGATGGGTGACGGACGCACCTACGCCAACGTCGTGGCGATCCGGGCGGTGACGAGCGAGGACGGCATGACCGCGGACTGGGCCAAGCTGCCGTACGACGTCCTGGGCAAGATCTCGTCGCGCATCGTGAACGAGGTCCCGGGCGTCAACCGGGTGGTCTACGACATCAGTTCCAAGCCGCCCGCCACCATCGAATGGGAGTGACCGGGTCCTGACCGGCACCGGACGGATGGGTCATCGAAGCTGACGCGTGAGCGGGTAGCATTCAGCGCATGGTCGACCAGTCATTCCCAGCGGATCGTCCGGCCGATGCCGTCTGCCCATGGTGTTCCACGGCGGTCACGCCCGAGACCGCCACCTGCCCGTCGTGCGGCGCGATCCTCATCTCGGGCGAGGACCACGAGCTCCCGGGCGTGACCGCGGTCGATCCGGCCGCCGTGCGCGGCGACAAGAAACCGGTCGGTAGCCGCCGGCTGCTCTCGTGGATCAGCGGCGAGTATCCCGACGAGCTGCCGGCCGGCGGCGAGTCAAAGGCGCTCGCACCACCTGACCCCGAGGTCCAGCGGGAGATCCTCCGGCTCGAGATCGAGGCCGAGCTCGCCAACCTCCAGGCGGAGGCGGACGCACTCCTGGCCGAGGCCGCCGCCGAGGGCCGCGATCTTGCCCCCGATGCCCAGGCATTCGTGGCCGGGGTCGCCGCCGCGGATGCGCCCGCCCCGACCGGACAGCTCGCGGAAGCCGAGGTCCTGGATCTTCCGGGACCCATCGAGCCGGCGGCGCCGCTGCCGAGCGAACCGGCCGATCCCGCGCCCGAAACCAGATCCTGAGGCGCGACGCGGCTATCCTGCCGCGGTGCCAGATCGACTCCCGCCGCCCGGTCCCTCGTTCCTGCGTGAGCTCCCGGTCCGGGTCTCCGACGCCACCTTTCGGGCGGGGATGGCGAAGCCGTCCGAGGCGCCCGACGGCTGGTGGCTCGCCGTGCTCTGGGTGTTCGACGATCAGGGGGTCGTGAGCTTCCGCGACGTCGCGCCGACGGCGGGTCCACCGCCCGATCCGCCGCTCGGCCGGCTCGGGCCGGCGATGAGCGGCGCGCTCTCGGGCCTCATCCTCGAGGATGCCGGCCGTCTCCAGATGCGGCTCGGACTCATCGCCCCGCCCGACGACCCGACCCGCCCATGGCGCGTCCCGCTCGCGGTCCGCGTGGCCTTCCGGTTCGAGCCGGCGCGGGCCGCGACGATGCGCGCGAACGAGCTCGCGGAGACGGTCCTCGCCGCCTTCGTTCGGAGCCTCGAGGGGTTGCACCGGCCCTGATCGAACGGGGCGCGTAGACTCCGTTCGAATGCGCAACCTGTTCGATGACTTCATGGAGGAGCTGCGCAAGCGCGAGGCCGTCGCGCGCGGCGAGGATCCAGCGGAGCAGGCGGCCGGCCGTCGCGCCGCGCAGCGGCCCACGAACGGCGACCCGACCGACGAACCCGACGACGCCGACGACAGCGCGGACGACGACCAGCCGACCGCGGCCGAGTCAGACGACGCCGATCCGGACGACACGACTCCTCCCCGTCGTCCTGAGCCGATCGCGGATCACCGAGGTCGCGGCGGGTCGCGCCGACGCCCACCGGGCGGCCCCGATGACGGCGCCGGCAGCCGCGCCGGCCGCGCCGGGCGCCGCTTCGGGCTGGGCGCATTCCTCCTCGCTGCCCTCGCC
>DASYJV010000199.1:0-3677 GCA_035996105.1 Candidatus Limnocylindrales bacterium
GGAGAGGTACGGGAGTCCGAGGTGCGCCGCGACCGAGGCCGGCACGATCCCGCCGACGCCATCGGAGGCGTCGATCCCGGCCAGTGCGAGGTCGAATTCGATCTCGCGCAGCGCGGCCGCGAGGACCGAGGCTGTGGAGACGTGATCGGAGCCGGCAAGCGCGGGGTCGGTGATGTGGATGGCCCGTGTCGCGCCCATCGCGAGCGCCTTGCGGAGCGTCTCGGGGGCGTTGGTCGGGGCCATCGAGAGGAGGGTGACCTCGCCGTCGCCGGCCGCCTCGACGAGCTTGAGCGCCGCCTCGAGGGCGTATTCGTCGTTCCCGTTCACGACTGCCGGTACCGCGGCGCGGTCGAGCCGGCCGTCCGGACCGAGCCGCTCGCCGGCGGATGCCGGGTCCGGCACGGGTTTCACCAGGACGACGATGCGCACGAAGCGGTAAACCTCCCTTGGCGTTCAGCTGCCCTTGCCGAGCAGCGCCCGCGCGACGACCAAGCGTTGGATCTGCTGGGTCCCTTCGTACAGCTGCGTGATCTTGGCGTCACGCATCATCCGCTCGACCGGGAACTCGTCGATGTACCCGTAGCCGCCGAGGACCTGGACGGCGTCGGTGGTGACGCGCATCGCGGTATCACCGGCCACGAGTTTACACATCGCCGACCAACGACTCGCGTCCGGTGAACCCGCGTCGATCTCGGTCGCCGCCTTGTACAGGAGCTGGCGCGCTGACTCCGTGGCGGCGTCCATGTCCGCCAGCATCCCGGCGACCATCTGGAAGTCGCCGATGCGCTGCCCGAACTGCCGGCGCTCGCGCGCGTAGGCGGTGGCCGCCTCGAGCGCGCCCTGGGCGATCCCGACGGCCTGGGCAGCGACGCCGGGTCGACTCCGGTCCAGCGTCCGCATCGCGATATCGAATCCGTCGCCTTCGGCACCGACGAGGTTGCTCGCGGGGACTCGCACGCCATCGAAGGCGAGCTCGGCCGTCGGGCTGCCGCGGATCCCCATCTTGTGCTCGAGGCGGGCCACCGAGAAGCCCGGCGTCGGGACCTCCACGATGAAGCACGAGATCCGGCGGTGCCGGTCCGCGCCGGGCTCGGGATCGGTGACCGCGAAGACCGCGATGAGATCGGCGACCGAACCGTGGCTGATGAACCGCTTCGCGCCATCGATCACGTAGTCGTCGCCGTCGCGCCTGGCCGTGGTTCGGATGGCCGCGGCGTCCGAACCTGCCTCAGCCTCGGTCAGCGCGAACGAGATGAGGTGCTCACCGGAGGCGAGCTTCGGGAAGAAGCGGGCCTTCTGCTCCTCGCTCCCCGCAATGAGCAGGGGCAACGAGCCGAGCTCCTGGACGATCAGGATCAGGCTGGTCGTGGCGCACGCTCGGGCGAGCTGTTCGATCGCGAGACAGAGCGGGAGGAGCTCGCCGCCCAGACCACCGTGCTCCGTGGGGAACGGCAGCCCGAGGATGTCCTGGGCCGCGAGCAGCTCGCGCAGGTCCTGCGGGAACTCGGCGGTCTTGTCGATCTCGGCCGCCCGGGGCGCGACACGTTCATCCGCGAGGGTACGGACGGTGTCGCGCAGGAGCGTCTGCTCCTCGGTCAGTCGATAGGTGAGCGGCGGCGAGTCGGTCACCGCGGGCATCGAGACAGCTGACGCGACCGGGTGCTGTGGCCTGGAGGCGGGCTTATCGGGGAGCCCCGGGTTTGTCCGATGGACTCTGGACCGCCTCGGGCGGGATCGGGTGGAAGTAGTAGGCGGTGGCGGGAACGGAATAGTCGGAACGATTCGGGTCCGGGATCGGGTCGCGGGCGCCGAGTGCGCGTCCCCGATCGAACCACCATCCCGCGGCGAGAAGGACGCCCAGCTCGATGATGACGAAAACGGGCCCCGAGGTCAGGATCCCGAGATAGGCCAGCACCGGCGCGACGAGGAGTGCTGCGAGGATCAGGCGCACCATGAGAGTCACGCTCCGTTCCGTTGACGGCCGAGCGACGCCGACCGACGCTGTCCATCCTAGCCCCTCGCGGAATGGTCACACCACCCACGCCATGACATCGGTCAACCACGCGACCTGGTGGTCGGCGCCGTCCAGCGAAAACGCGCCCGCAGCTCGGACCCCGACCGAGGTCATCCCGGCGGCTCGAAGCGCGTCGACGCCAGCGGGCGAGTCCTCGAAACCGACCGCGTCCCGCGGCTCGACACCAAGTCGACGACACACCTCGAGATAGACGTCGGGCCACGGCTTGGAGCGCGCGACGTCGGACGCCGAGACCAGGTGGTCGAACCGATCCCGGAGCCCGATCCGGGCCAGCCCGAGCTCGATCAGCTCGCGGTCCGAATTGGAGGCCACGGCCAGCGGGAGGCGCCGATGGAGCCGTCCCACGAGCTCGGCCGCACCGGGCATGATCGCGGCTTCCGTCGCGTACAGCGCCCGGACCCGCTCGATGAGCTCGGCGCGGAGCTCGGCCGTCGCCTCAGGGATCCCAAGGCGATCGGCGTAGACCATCACCGATCCGGTGATGGAACGCCCGACCGTCGCCAGCCGGTCCGCCTCGGTCATCCTGCCGCCGTGCGCCGCCAGCAGGTCGGCTTCGGCCCTGGCCCAGAGTGGCTCGGTGTCGATGAGCAGCCCGTCCATGTCGAAGACCGCCGCCTGGAACCGTCCGGGCAGCGGCGGCCCGGTCATGCCGCGCCCCCGGCATGACCGGGGGCGCAGACGACCGACGAGGAGCGGTCGGCGGTCACTCGGGCGGCAGTTCCCGATAGACGAGGTCGATATCGACGCCCTGTCCGCGCCGGACCATCTTCGCGCCGTAGTACACGGCGAGACCGATGACCACGATCATCCCCATGAATGCCGGCACCCACCAGGCGTTGTCCGCGGAACCGAGCGCCAGCGGCGGATAGGCGAGGACGCAGTAGACGAGGAAGAGCATCACGAGGATCGAGAGTGGCGCCACGATCTTCAGGACCGGGATCCCGGCGAAGGTGATATTCGCGGGCGACGCCTTGTAGAGGTCGGGCCGGCGATCGGGGAACGTGAACGCGGCAACGCCAACGATCACGATACACACGACACCGGCGAGCACGCCCATCGCGAGCCACGTGTTGAAGTCCGTTGACCAAACGCTCCAGGCGAGCATCGCGGTCACGATGCCCATCACCAGCAGGATCGCCGGGACCGGCGAGTGCGTTCGCTCGTTGACTTCGGACAGCTTCTCGGGCAGGAGGCGGTCGAACGCCCACGCGAACACCGTGCGGATCGGCATGAACGTGTTGCCGACCATCGCCGGCAGGCTCCAGAACAGGAAGGAGCCGACGATGATGATCGTCAGGACCGGGACGTTGTAGACGAGCGCCGCGAGGACCTGGTAGAAGGCACCACCCGGGATCGCGTAGGCGGTGTTGCCCGCGGTGTTCGCCGCGACGACGAAGTCGAAGCCGGTGACCTTGAACAGCAGCAGCGCCCCGAGGGCGATGAAGACGACATCCCAGACGAGAGCGCCGACCATGATCGTCAGCTGGCGCCGCCGGTTCATGGCGCTCTTGAGCTCGCCCGAAAGGTAGACCGACCACCAGTTCCACATCATGAACGTCATCACGACGAAGACCGCCGGCAACGTCATCGACATGTCACCGAGGTCCGGTTTGACGCCGCGCACGCCGGCCGCGTCGATGAC
>DASYJV010000200.1:0-3119 GCA_035996105.1 Candidatus Limnocylindrales bacterium
GACCGCCGTCGACGGTGGACCGAGGATCGCGATCGTCGACCTCGGTCTGAAGAACAACATCATCCGCTCGATGCAGCGTCGCGGCGCCAGCGTCCGAGTCCTGCCCCACACGGCGACCGCCGCGGCGGTCCTCGCCGCCGACATCGACGGCGTCATCCTGTCACCCGGACCCGGCGACCCTGCCCGGCTCGAGGCGCAGGTCGGGCTGGCCCGGGCCGCCATCGAGGATGGCCGGCCGTTGCTGGGGATCTGCCTCGGTCACCAGATCGTCGGTCGCGCCGCGGGCGCCCGGACCACGCGGCTCCGCTTCGGCCATCACGGCGCCAACCACCCGGTCCGCGACCTCGAGATGGGTCTCGTGCAGGTGACCGCCCAGAACCACGAAGTCCAGGTGGTTGGCGACTCGCTACCGGCGTCATCCGGGTTCCGGGTGAGCCAGGTCAACCTCAACGACGATTCGGTCGAAGGGTTGCGCCACGTCGAGAAGCCGATCGAGACGGTCCAGTACCACCCCGAAGGGGCGCCCGGTCCGCTCGATGCGCTGGCCGTCTTCGACCGGTTCGTGGCCGCGGCCCGACGACACCGCGACGGCGGATGAGCGGCACGGTGGGCTGCTCGCGGCTCGGAACGCCACACCTGCTCTAACCTTCCCCGATGACCAGGACCCACGCCGCGCCGGGCAGGAACGGCGGCGTCCGCCGACCCGCCGCGATCGTTCTCGCCCGGATCACGGCCAAAGCCGTCGGGCTCGCCCGGCACCAGGGGACCGCGCTCCCCGGGTTTGCCGCGGAACGGGTCTGGCCCGGGGCGTTCGCCACGCTCGCCGCCCAGCTGCGCTCGACCGTCCTCGTGGTCGGGACCAACGGCAAGACCACAACGTCGGGCTTGATCGCTGCGATCGTCGACAGCGACCACGGCCGTCCGATCGCCAACCGGTCGGGCGCGAACATGCGCCAGGGGATCGTGAGCTCGCTGCTCGGCGCGGCGGACCTCCACGGCCGGCTGCGACCTGGCGACGGCGGTCCTCGCGATGCCGTGTTCGAGGTCGACGAGATGGCGCTCGAACAGATCCTCCCCGAGCTCGGGCCGTCGGTCATCGTCGCGACGAACCTCTTCCGCGACCAGCTGGACCGCTACGGGGAGGCCGATGCGATCGTCGACCGCTGGGCCGCGTCCCTGGCCGATGCCGCGGATGGCAGCATCCTCGTGTATTGCGCGGACGATCCGCGGCTGGCGATGCTCGCAGCCGATACCGAGCTGGCCACGCTGACCTTCGGACTCGCCGGGCCGCCCGCTGACCGCGACCCCTCGCCGCAGGCAGGTGGCGCCGTCGCCGACCCGGTGGCCTGCCGGACCTGTGGTCGGCAGCTGGAGTACGCGTGGCGAAGCGTCGGCCATCTCGGGGACTTCGCCTGCCCGGAGGGCCACGTCCGACGCGCGGCCGCGGACGTGACCGTCGAGTCGGTCGCGCCCACGGCGTCGCGGTCGTCGGACGCGTCGACGGGTGGCCGCGCGACGATCGCCGTGGGTGGACGGTTCGGTGCGGCGACGGCCAGGCCGGCCCTGCCGGGCCTGACCAATGCCTACAACGTCGGCGCCGCCCTGACGGCGGGTGCGGCACTCGGCTGCGACCTGGTTCGCAGTGCGCAGGCGATCGAGGGGTACGAGGGGCCGTTCGGGCGGCTGGAGTGGCTCGACGTCGAGGGACGCCACCTGGTCGTGATCCTCATCAAGAACACGGTCAGCCTGGCCGAGACGGTCTACCTGGGTCCGACGCTCGGGGCGGACGTCGTCCTGCTCGGCCTGAACGACGCGCCGGCCGATGGGCGCGACGTGTCGTGGATCTGGGACGCGCCGATCGCGCCGCTCGTCGCGGATCGAGCGGTGGTCCTGTGCGGCTCGAGGTCGGCCGACCTCCACCTCCGCCTGCGCTATGACCAGGATGCCGGTGCGAGGCCGCCGCGCTCGATCGTGGACGTCGGATCGCTCGCAGCTGGGCTCGATGCCGCTGTCGCGCTCGCGCCGGTCGGCGGGACGGTCGTCGCTGCCGGCACCTACACCGCGATGATGGGCCTGCGCGCCATCGCCCAGCGGCGCGGCGACGCCCCGCCGGCACCCCGTTGAGTCCCGGATCGATGCATCCCGCCCGACGGCTGCGCATCGTCCACCTCTTCCCGGATGTGCTCCGGTTCTACGGCGACGGTGGCAATGTCGGGACGCTCGTCGGTCGGGCCGCGGCGCGCTCGATCGAGACCGAGGTCGTGGCCGTCCCGGTCGGCGCCAGCCGCATCCCGCCGGCGGACCTCGTGCTCATCGGTGGTGGCCAGGACCGCGAGCAGGTGACCGTCGCCCGGGAGCTCGAACGCCTCGGCGGTCAGCTCACGGACCTCGTCGCCGATGGGACCGCGCTCATCGCGGTGTGCGGCGGCTACCAGAACCTGGGGATCCGATATCGCACCTCGCTCGGCGATGAGCTGCCGTGCCCTGGTCTGCTCCCGATCTCCACCGACGGTACGGCGGGCACCCGCCGGCTCGTCGGTCCGGTCCTGGCCGAAGTCAGTCCCGACCTGCCGCTCGGGGCGCGGGGCGATCGGACCGTCGTCGGGTTCGAGAACCATGGCGGACGCACCATGCTGGAACCGGGTGCCCGTCCGTTTGCCACGGTCGAGATCGGCCACGGCAACAACGACCTCGACGGGACCGAGGGCGTGCTGGCCCTGCCTGGTGAGGGCGGATTGCGGGGCCTTCGGCTCGGCACCTATCTGCATGGTCCGCTGCTCCCACGCAACCCCCATCTCGCGGACGCCCTCATCGCGGCAGCGCTCGCGCACGGCGGGGATGCCGTCGAGCTGCCCCCGCTCGAGGACGAGCTGGAGTGGTCGGCGCACGACGCCGCCTGCGAGCGTCTCCGGCGGACGGAGCGAACGGAACGACGCATCCCCGGCTGGGCGCATCGGGTGGTCGACCCGGTCAGGGCCCTCATCGGCTACTGAGGCCGCCGCGCGGCCGCCCGGGGCCGCCTCGCGGGGCGAGCGCGTGGTACGCTGCGGCCGCCCTTACGACACCGGCCATGTGAGCCGGTCCATCGGTCCAGAGAGGCCGGGTCAGGAGGTCAGGAG
>DASYJV010000201.1:0-2534 GCA_035996105.1 Candidatus Limnocylindrales bacterium
CATCCAGCCCAACAAGGCCATCGTCGGCGGCAACGCGTTCGCCCACGAATCGGGGATCCACCAGGACGGGGTCATCAAGAACCCGTTGACCTACGAGATCATGACCCCGCAGTCGGTCGGGCTGTCCGGCAGCCAGCTCACCATCGGCAAGCTGTCCGGCCGCAAGGGCCTCCAGGGCAAGCTCCGCGAACTGGGCTACGAGTACGACGGTGACGCCCTCGACGAGATCTACCGCCAGGCCGTGGCACTGGCCGATTCGAAGAAGGAAGTCACCGATGCCGACCTGCACGCGCTCGTGGAGCAGCGTTCGTCCGAGGTCCCGGCGTCGGTCGCGATCGTCGGCTGGAGCGTCACCTCCTCGCACGAGGGGAACGCGACCGGCTCGGTCACGCTCAGCATCGCCGGAGAGGAACGCACCGCCGAGGCGACCGGCAACGGCCCGGTCAACGCCCTCTTCGGCGCGGTCGACGATGCGCTGCAGCCGGTCCTCGGCTGGCACCCGACGCTCACCGAGTACGAGATCAAGGCCGTCTCCGCCGGCGAGGATGCGCAGGGTCAGGTCCTCGTCCGCTGCCGCCGTTCGTCGGACGAGGGGCCCGGCGCGCTCGTGGTCACCGGCCACGGGTTATCGACCAACATCATCGAGGCGTCGCTCGATGGCTACATGGTCGCTGTCAACAAGCTCCACGGCGCAGAGATCAACGGGGTCGCGGTCGCATTCGTTTCGCCGCGCCAGGGCGAGACGCTGCCGTGACGGTCACGTACAGGATCGCGACGATCCCCGGTGACGGCGTCGGGCCCGAGGTCGTGGCCGCCGCACGACGCGTCGTCGATGCCGCGGGGGCGCGTTTCGGGTTCACCATCGAATGGTCGGCCTTCATCGTCGGCGGGGCCGCGATCGATGCCTACGGGGTCGCGATCCGGGACGAGGACCTCGCAGCCTGCGGTGCCGCCGATGCGATCCTCCTGGGCGCGGTCGGCGGCCCCAAATGGTCCGACCCGAGCGCCGAGGTCCGGCCGGAGCAGGCATTGTTCGCACTGCGCGGCGGTCTCGGCCTCTACGCCAACCTGCGACCGATCACGGTCCAGCCGACGCTGGCCGCGTCCTCGCCGCTCCGCCCCGAGCTCCTGGCGGGGGTCGACATGGTCATCGTCCGCGAGCTGACCGGCGGCATCTACTTCGGGGAGCGGACCGAGGCGTCGGCCGAGCCGGGCGCGCGGACAGCGCTCGATACGCTGCCCTACGCCGAGCATGAGATCGCCCGCATCGTCCGGCTCGCGTTCGAGCTCGCGCGCACGCGCCGTCGGGTGGTCACCCAGGTCGACAAGGCCAACGTGCTCGCCACGTCCAGGCTCTGGCGGCGCGTCGCCGAGGAGATCGCGGTCGAGTTCCCGGACGTGCAGCTCAACCACCAGCTCGTCGATTCGTGCGCGATGCTGCTCATCCGGCGGCCGGCCGACTTCGACGTGATCGTCACCGAGAACCTGTTCGGCGACATCCTCTCCGACGAAGCCGCCGTCCTGGCCGGGAGTCTCGGCGTCCTGCCCTCGGCGTCGCTGGGCGAACGCCGGACAGACCACGGCCAGTTCGGGCTCTACGAGCCGATCCACGGCTCGGCGCCCGATATCGCCGGACGTGACATCGCCGATCCGATCGGCACGATCCTGTCGGCGGCCATGCTGCTGCGCACGTCGCTCGGCCAGCCCGCTGCCGCCGAGGCGGTCGAGGCGGCGGTCGGGACGACGCTGGCGGACGGCTCCCGGACCGCTGACCTGGTCGGTCCGTCCGATCGTCGCCCGGCCGTCGGCACGGCCGCCTTCACGAGCGCGGTCATCGAGGCGCACGAGGCAGGCGCCCGAGTGGCCGCGTGACGACCCCGGCCGTGCCCGGGACGCCCACGCCGGACGACACGCCGGTCATCCTCTATGACACGACCCTTCGCGACGGGACCCAGGGCGAGAACATCACGCTCTCCCTCGCCGACAAGCTGCGGGTGGCGCGGATGCTCGACGAGTACGGGATGCCCTTCGTCGAAGGCGGCTGGCCGGGCTCCAACCCCAAGGACATCGAATTCTTCGCGGCGGCCAGGACGATGCGCTGGGAGCGGGCCAGGCTGGCGGCATTCGGCTCGACGCGGCACCGTTCCAACCGGCCGGACGAGGACCCGAACCTGCGCGAGCTCGTCGCTGCCGAGACCCCGGTCGTGACGATCTTCGGCAAGAGCTGGCTGCTCCACGTCATCGAGGTGCTTGGCGCATCGCCCGCCGAGAACCTCGACATGATCGCCGACTCGGTCCGGTTCATCGTGGACCGGGGCCGCGAGCTGGTCTATGACGCCGAGCACTTCTTCGACGGCTACAAGGCCGATCGGGACTACGCGCTGTCGACGCTCCGTGCCGCGCGTCAGGCGGGCGCCCGGACCCTCGTGCTGTGCGACACGAACGGGGGGACGCTGACCGACGAGCTGGTGGCGATCGTCCGCGATGTTCGCGGCGCCGTCGACGCGGACCCGGAGGCCGCGGGCGCTCCGGTG
>DASYJV010000202.1:0-3750 GCA_035996105.1 Candidatus Limnocylindrales bacterium
TCGCCTCTTCGACCTCGTCGCGCCGGCAGTGCTCTTCGCATGGCGCCGGGCAGACGCGCCCGAGGATGCTCGGGAACGGGATCGTCCGCTTGAAGATCCGCGCTGACTCGGCGAAGTTGCCTTCGGTGTTCGCCTTCAGGAACCCAGGGATGTCGATGTGGCTGGGGCACTTGTTCTGGCAGGGCGGCAGGCAGTAGGCGTTGTGGTCGGAGAAGATCAGCTCGAGGTTCGTCCTTCGCAGCCGACGCAACGTCTCGGTCTGCGTCTGGACCTTCATCTCGGGCTCGCACGTGCGCGAGCAGCTGATCGGCGGGTGCTCCTCGCCATCGACCTCGACGACGCACATCCGGCACGCTCCGAAGCCGGGCAGCTTCGGCTCGTAGCACAGCGTCGGGATCTCGATGCCGTTGTCCCGACAGACCTCGAGGATGGTCTGGCCCTCGAAGCCTTCGACGACCCGGCCGTCGACCTCGATCCGGATGCGCGGCGACGACTGCGGTCGCTGCGGCGACTGCGTGTCCAGCAGGCGGTCGGCAAGCGACTCCAGCTCGATCGAGGGGCGGCTGTCGGGGCGCGTGATGAGGTCGGCCATGGTCGCCTTATGCGATCGCACCGGCCGCCACCGCGATCGGGTGGCAGACACCGGCAGGGCACGCACTACGAAGGATGTGCTCGTCCAACTCGGAGCGGAAGTATCGCATCCCACTGGTCAGCGGAAGGGTCGTCAGCCGCTCGTGGTCGCACAGGGCCGACGCGACGATGTCGGCCGACAGGTCTTCGAGGAGGACTGGATCGGAGGGGCGCGGACGGCCATCGACCGCCCGGTCGGCGATCTCCACCAGGCGCCGGGTCCCGATGCGGCAGGGGATCGTCTTGCCGCACGCCTCGCCGGCGCAGAAGCGGGTCAGGATGCGAGCCAGGTCGACGATGCACGTCCGGTCGTCGGCCACCACGACCGACCCCGACCCGATATGCGCGCCGGCAGCCCGGAGCGGTTCGAAGGCATAGGGCGTGTCGAGCAGGTCGGCCGGGAGCAGCCCGCCCGACGGGCCGCCGACCAGGACGGCCTTGATCGAGCGACCGGCCGGCAGCCGCCCGCCGAGCCGCACCACGTCGCGCAGCGCCGTCCCGAGCGGGACCTCCGCGATGCCGTCGCCGGCCGGAGTCCGGAGCTGGACGAGGATCGTCCCGGGACTGTCGGCCGGGCCGATCGCGGCGAAGGCATCCGGACCGTGCCGGATGATCCACGGGACCGCGGCGATCGTCTGGACGTTGTGGACGAGGGTGGGCATATCGAGGAGGCCGCGTTCGGCGGGGTGGGGCGGCCGCTGCTCGGGCTGGCCGCGCTTGCCCTCGAGCGCCTTGAGCAGGACCGTCTCCTCGCCCAGCATGTAGGCGCCCTGGACCGGCCGCACGCTGACCGCGATGTCCTGTCCCGAGCCGAGGATGTCGAAGCCGAGAAACCCGGCGTCTTCCGCGGCGCCGATCGCGGATCCGAGCCGTCGGATCGCCTCCGTCGCGGTGGCCCGGACCGCGACGATGACCTCGTTCGCGCCGATGGCGATCGCCGCGATCGCCGCGCCCTCGATCACGGAGAACGGGTCGTGCTCGAGCAGGAAACGGTCGGTCCCCGTCGCCGGATCGGCGCCGTATCCGTTGACCACGACATAGCGTCGGGGCGCCTCGGTCCTGGCGGCGGTCCGCCACTTGTCGGCGGCGGGGTAGCCGGCACCACCGCGCCCGCGTAGACCCGAGTCCGCGATCATGGCGATCGTCGCGGGCCCGCCGAGATCTCGGATCACGCGCTGGAGCGCCTCGAAGGCCCCGGCTCGCACGGCCGCATCGAGGTCGGTCGGATCGGGCGCCGTGGCGCGCTCGAGGAGGAGCTTCGGCCACTCCCTGGGAGTCTTCAACAGCTCGACCATCCCGCTACGCTCGCGCCGGCTTGCGGGCTCGCTTCGGCGCCCCGGCGAGGGCCGTCTCGAGCGCAGAGATGTAGGACGTCTCGGGCGGTCGATGGGCGTCCACGGCGGCCGCCTGTCGGGTGGCCTCCGCCGGCTCGAAGCGCAGATGGCTGTAGTAGCTGGCAGTGCCGTAGATCATGGCGTACCAGGCCCCGGTCAGCTGGCTGATCCGCTTGAGCGCCGCCACGGGAAGGTACCCGTAGGCGGCCTGGGTCGCCTCGAGGATGGCGAGCATCTGGGCCGGATCGTGGTCGTAGGTCTCGAGGATGGCGTGGAGCGCGCCCAGATCGACTGCCGCGAACGGGCGGTAGGCCGGGTCCGGGACCGGGCGGCCGGACCGCCGGAGGGCCGATTCCTCGCGCCGCTCGCCATACGTCTCGGACGCGCCCCAGTGGACGTGGAACCGGCCGCGCGTGTCCATCCCGCCCATGTCGATGCACTCGATCGGACAGGCCTGGGCGCACTGGAAACAGGTCTCGCATTTGAGCGTGCCCCACTCGTCGTAGAGCAGCTGCAGGCGGCCGCGGAACTTGGGCGCGGCCTCGTAGCGCTCCTCCGGGTACTTGATGGTGACCTTCGGCTCGAAGAAGCGGCGCAGGGTCAGCGCCATCCCCTTGGCGATACCCAGACCGGGCACGAAGCTCATGTGCCACCCCGCAGGCTCTTGGAGACCACGATCGCGGCGGCCGTCACGAACAGGTTGAGGAGCGACGCCGGCAGCATCCATTTCCAGGCGAAGTCCATCAGCTGGTCGATCCGGACGCGCGGCAGGGTTCCACGCATCCAGACGAAGGTGAACACGAAGGCATACGTCTTGCCCAGGAACCACAGGAGACCGGCGACCCAGTCGAGCCCGATGTAGGCCCACGCGCCGACCACGGCGATGATGAACAGGTTGGCCAGCACGAAGCCCCCGACGAGCGCCTGCCAGCCCTTGATCCGCGAGCTCGCCAGCCAGATCGGCGCCGCGAAGGCGACGGTCAGGATGAGCGGCACGACCGCGGCGAGGATGAGCAGCTCGATGCCGAGGGCGCCGGGGTCGAGCGACAGCTGGACGGGCCAGGGCCACGGGAACGGCGCGTTCCAGCCACCGAAGAAGAGGGTCACCGTCAGCGCCGAGATGATGAACACGTTCACGTACTCGGCGAAGAAGAAGAACCCGAAGCGCATCCCGGAATACTCGGTGGCGAAGCCGGCGACGATCTCCGAGTCGGCCTCGGTCAGGTCGAACGGCGTCCGGTTCGCCTCGGCGGTCGCCGCGATGAAGAAGATCAGGAAGCCAAGCGGCTGACGAAAGACGAACCAGTCGAAGAACCAGCCACCGCGGATGATCTCTCCGGCAGCGTTCTTGACCGGACCCTGCAGCTCGACGATGTGATTGATGCTCATCGTGCCGGCCAGCAGGATCAACCCGACGACCGAGAGTGTCAGCGGGATCTCGTAGCTGATGACTTGCGCCGCCGCCCGCAGACCCCCCAGCAGCGAGTACTTGTTGTAGCTCGACCAGCCGGCCATCAGCAGCCCGACGACCGAGAGCCCGCCGATCGCGAAGAAATAGAGCAGGCCCAGGTTCAGGTCCTGCCCGAACAGCCCCGGCGCGAACGGGATCACGAGCATGGTCATGACGCTGGCCAGATAGGTCACAACCGGCGCCCAGGTGAAGACGACGGGATCCGCTCCGGTCGGCGTGAAGTCCTCCTTCATGAGGACCTTGAGACCGTGCACCACCGACAGGAGGGACCCGAACGGACCGACCCGGTCGGGCCCGATCCGGAGGTTCATCAGG
>DASYJV010000203.1:0-6731 GCA_035996105.1 Candidatus Limnocylindrales bacterium
TCCGCTCGTCGCGATGGAATGGGCCAGGTCCGGCCGCACCGGCACGCCCCGCCGCCCGGGCGCCGCGTCGGCGCCGTGGCCCGCCTGAGGACCTCGACCGCCACCTCTGCCGGCGGGATCGTCGTTCGATACGAATCAGGACAGCCGTGGCTCGTCGTGGGCAGCCGTCGCCGGGAACGCGACGGGCGCACCTGGACGCTCCCCAAGGGCACGCCCGATCCCGGTGAGACGCGCGAAGAGACCGCCGTCCGCGAGGTCGAGGAGGAGACCGGCCTCCAGGTGCGGATCACCGGTCCACTCGAGTCGATCGAGTACTGGTTCGTCCAGTCGGGGACGCGCATCCACAAGACGGTCCACTACTTCCTGATGGAGCCCGTCGGTGGTGACCTGTCGCGCCATGACCACGAGTTCGAGCAGGTCCGCTGGGTGACGTTCGAGGCGGCCGCCACGATGCTGACCTTCGAGACGGAGCGCGTGCTCGTCGCCCACGCAATGGCACGGCTCGGGACCGCCGAGGCGAGCTCGTGACCGAGACGAGCGACGCGCCGCTGCATCTCACGCCGCTGGTCGATGCTCATCGAGCGCTGGCGGCGCGGCTGATCGAGTTCGGGGGCTGGCTCATGCCGGTCCAGTACAGCTCCATCATCGACGAGCACAAGGCGGTCCGCGAGCGAGTCGGGCTGTTCGACCTGTCGCACATGGGCGAGCTCTATGTCGAAGGCCCGGAGGCCGGTGAGGCGCTCGCCTTCGCGCTGGTCTCGGACCCGCCGAGCCTGGGCATCGGCCGTGCCCACTACTCGATGATCTGCGCACCGGACGGCGGGATCATCGACGACCTCATCGTCTATCGGCTGGCCGACGCGCGGTTCCTCGTCGTCGCCAACGCGGGCAACGCGGCGATCGTCTCGGACGCGCTGGCTGAACGGCTGAAAGGCTTCAAGGCCGTCCTCGACGACCGCTCGCTGGCGACCGGTCTGGTCGCCATCCAGGGGCCGCGGGCGTCCGAGACGCTCGCGCCGCTGACCGACACCGACCTGTCGGGTCTGCGCTACTACGCCGCGACCGAGGGGATGATCGCGGGCGTTCCCGCCCTGATCGCCCGGACCGGCTATACCGGCGAGGACGGCTTCGAGCTGTTCCTCGAGACGGCCGCGACGCCGGGGCTGTGGGCGATCCTCCTCGACGCCGTCCGGGAGCAGGGGGGCCTGCCGATCGGGCTCGGCGCGCGTGACACGCTGCGGCTGGAGGCCGGGATGCCGCTTTACGGGAACGAGCTCGACCGATCGACCAACCCCTACGAGGCCGGTCTCGGACGCGTCGTCAAGCTGGACAAGCCGGCCGACTTCGTCGGTCGTGCCGCACTCGAAAAAGTCGCGGCCAGCGGACCCGCGCGCCGGCTGGTCGGCCTGCGGATGGAAGGCCGGGGGATCGCCCGCCATGGTTATCCCGTCTGGTCGGGCGAGCGGCGGACCGGGCTCGTGACCAGCGGGACGCAGTCACCGACGCTCGGCGTGCCCATCGCGATGGCCTACGTCACACCCGGGGACGCCGAGCCGGGTACCGTTGTCGATGTCGAGATCCGCGATGCCCGCACTCCGGCCCGGGTCGTCGCACTGCCGTTCTACAGGAGGCAAGCCTGACGCTATGGTGCCCGCCGATCTGCGCTACACGAACGACCACGAGTGGGTCCGCGTCGATGGCGACGACGCGACGGTCGGCATCACCGCGTATGCCGCCGAGCAGCTCGGTGACATCGTCTTCGTCGAGCTCCCCGATCCGGGCCGCAAGCTCGAGCAGGCCGCGACCTTCGGCGTCGTCGAATCGGTCAAGGCCGTGAGCGACCTGTTCTGCCCGGTGAGCGGCGAGGTGACCGAGACGAACGGTGAGCTGGCGGGCAATCCCGAGCTGGTCAACAGCGACCCGTACGGCGCCGGCTGGATGCTCCGGGTCCGGCTTGCCGACCCGTCGCAGGTCGATGGCATGCTCGACGCCGCCGCCTACGACGCCCTCATCGCCGCGGGCTGACGCCGGATGCCATACGGCCCCCATACCGATGACGACCGGACCCGGATGCTTGGCGCGCTCGGCCTGTCCTCCGTCGATCAGCTCTTCGAGGACATCCCGGTCGCGCTGCGTGCCTCGCCCCTCGACCTGCCCGACCCGGAGCCTGAGCTCGAGCTCGCCGCACGGTTGACCGGGCTGGCCGCCCGGAACCGGACCGACCTGACCTCGTTCCTGGGGGCCGGTGTCTATCGGCACTGGAGCCCGCCCGCGGTCGACCAGCTGCTGCTCCGCGGGGAGTGGTACACGGCGTACACGCCATACCAGCCCGAGATCAGCCAGGGGACGCTCCAGAGCATCTACGAGTACGAGTCGCTGATGGCCGAGCTGGTCGACCTCGACATCGTGTCGGCCTCGCACTACGACGGCGCGGCGGCCACCGCCGAGGCCGCGCTGATGACCTGCCGGGCGACGCACCGCGATCGTGTCCTCATCTCGCGTGGCGTCCACCCGCACTATCGGGAGACGACGCGGACCTATTTCGAGGGTGGCCTCCAACTCGACGAGATCCCCCTGCTCGCCGACGGCGACGGCGCCGGCACGACCGACCTCGCCGCCCTCGAGCGGATGCTGGCCGACCCGGATCGGCCGGTCGCCGGTGTCATCGCCGCCCAGCCCGACTTCCTCGGGCTGCTCGAACCGATGCCCGAGATCGGCCGGCTCGCGCACGCGGCGGGCGCCCTCTTCGTGGCGGTCGTCGAGCCGGTCAGCCTGGCCGTGCTGGCACCGCCCGGGGCGTACGGGGCGGACATCGCCGCGGGCGAGGGGCAGCCGCTCGGGATCGCACCCCAATACGGCGGCCCGTACCTCGGCATCCTGGCCTCCACCGAGGCCCTGGTCCGGCAGATCCCCGGTCGCCTGGTCGGGCTGACCACCGACCTCGACGGCAAGCGCGCCTTCGTGATGACCATGCGCGCCCGCGAGCAGGACATCCGGCGCGACAAGGCCGCCAGCAACATCTGCACCAACCAGGCGCTCCTGGCGCTGGCCGCGTCGATCTACCTGGCCACGCTCGGCCCGCATGGCCTACGCGACGTCGCCGCCCTCGGCGCGGCGCGGGCCATGGAGCTCGAGACGGCGCTGGCGGCGGCCGGCGCGGAACGCCTCCACCGCGGTCCCTATCTCAACGAGTTCGTGATCCGGGTCCCGGATGCCCGGACGGTGCATCGCCGGCTGCTCGATGCGGACGTGCTCGCCGGGCTGGTCCTGGCCGACGCCGAGCCGGACGACCCGACGCTGACCGACGGGCTGCTGGTGTGTGCCACGGAGCTCACGACGCCTGCCGACATCGCACTCTTCGCGGGCGCGCTGGCGGCCGTCCTCGGTCACACGGATATCCCCGTGGCGGCCCGATGAGCGTCGTCGGCGAGCGGCTGCAGCCGACGCTCTTCGAACGCGGTCGTCCCGGCCGCGGCGGCGGCAAGATCCCGCACCCGCCCAAGGATGCCCTCGACCGCATCCCGGCCGAGAGCCGGCGAACGGTCGGCCCGGCGCTGCCGGAGATGAACGAGCCGGACGTGGTCCGTCATTACGTCAACCTGTCCCAGCTCAACTACGCGGTCGATACCGGGTTCTACCCGCTGGGCTCGTGCACGATGAAGTTCAACCCGAAGCTCAACGAGTGGGCGGCCCGGCTGCCCGGCTTCGCCAACCTCCACCCGATGGCCCCCGACGAGGTGGCCCAGGGAACCCTGCAGCTGCTCTGGGAGCTCGAGCGTGCGCTCGCCGAGATCTCCGGGATGCGGGCGGTGACCCTCCAGCCGGCGGCCGGCGCCCAGGGCGAGCTGACCGGGATCCTGATGATCCGGGCCTATCACCGCGGCCGGGGCGAGGCCGAGCGCGATGAGGTCCTGGTCCCCGATTCGAGCCACGGGACGAACCCGGCCACGGCCACCATGGCCGGCTACCGGACGATCACCATCCCCTCGGCGGCCGACGGCGGTGTCGACGTCGATGCCTTCCGGGCGGCGCTCGGGCCACGGACGGCAGCGGTGATGATCACCAATCCGTCGACCCTCGGCCTCTTCGAGACCCGGATCGGCGAGTTGCTCGACGCCGTCCATGAGGCGGGCGCCTTGGCCTATATGGACGGGGCCAACCTGAACGCCATCCTCGGTCGGTTCAAGCCGGGTGAGGCCGGCTTCGACGTCATGCATTTCAACGTCCACAAGACCTTCTCGACGCCGCACGGCGGCGGCGGCCCGGGTGCCGGCCCGGTCGGGGTGGGGGAGCGGCTCACGCCGTACCTGCCCGCCCCGCGCGTGGTGCGCGAGGACGATGGGACCTTCCGACTCGAGCGCCGCGGCGAGCGGCCGACCTCGATCGGGCGGCTGCGCAGCTTCGTGGGCAACACCGGCGTCCTCGTCCGGGCCTATGCCTACGTGCGTGCGCATGGCGGACCTGGCCTTCGCGAGGTGAGCGAGGACGCCGTGCTCGCCGCCAACTACCTCAAGCATCGGCTCAAGGGCACCTATGACATCCCGTACGACCGGGCCTGCAAGCACGAGTTCGTCGCCTCCGCGGCGTCGATCAAGAAGCGGACCGGGGTCCGGACCCTCGACATCGCCAAGCGGCTGATCGACTACGGCTATCACCCGCCGACGATCTACTTCCCGCTCATCGTCGAGGAGGGGATGCTCATCGAGCCGACCGAGACCGAATCGCTCGAGACGCTCGACGCCTTCGCCGACGCCCTCATCGCCATCGCCGCCGAGACGGAGACCTCGCCCGAGCTCGTCACGAGCGCTCCGCACAGCGCGCCCGTCCGTCGCCTGGACGAGGCGAAGGCGGCTCGCCAGCCGAACCTGCGCTGGCGGGCGATGACCGGCGCGCAGACGCCGTGCCCCGACTGAATCGTTGGTGACCCGCGGTTCGGGCCGCGGAGCGGTGAAGCGGTACGATGCGCGGACGATGCGCAGACCCGGGTTGCCGATCCTCCTTCGCCGGCTCGTGCCGATCTGCCTGTGCCTTCTCCTTGCATCCTGTGGCGGCAGCCTTGCCCAGGCCCCCGGTTGGACGCTCGGTCCCGCCCTGAGCGGAAACCCGGCGGCAGCCACGGGCTCGGCCAGTGCCAGCAGCACGCCCACGGCGGTCACGCCATCCGCGAGTCCGCTTCCGTCCGCCTCGGGATCCACAGCCAGCCCGGACGCTTCGTCGGCCGCGGCAAAGCCGTTCAGCGGCCGGATGACGCCGCAGGTGCTCCTGGTGGGCGGCTACGTCACGATGTTCATGGATCTCGAGAACACGGGCAGTGAGCCGCTGACGTTCCTCAACACGCTGTACGACATCGAGCCGACACGGCTGTATTCGCCCACCGTGGCCTTCCCCTGGGCGTCCGGCGACACCGCTGTGGTCACGCGGGCGGGTCGCTTCTTCCCCAGCCCGGCCATCGTCCAACCGGGTCAGCGCGCCGTCTACGTGATGGGCGGGATGCTGGCCAAGGGCAGCGGGGTCCTGGCGACACCGGTCGCGAACATCAAGTTCTGTCCGACCCGGGGGATGGACGACGTGCCATCGGTCCCGGTCGGGGTGAAGGACCTGACCTGGTCCAGCGCCGCCGGCGTGACCACAGTGCACGGCACGCTCGTCGAGTCGGCCGGCTCTCGGCGGGTCGATCCGCCCGTCATCGGCGTCGCATTCTTCGACAAGGCGGGGGCGTTCGTCGGGGCGGTCGTCGACTCGCGCAACGGCGATCGTCTCGCTCCCGACGCCTCCCGGAGCTTCACCATGGAGGGCCGCGGGGTCGATGCGACGCGCATCTTCCGGGCCGAAGGATATGCGTTCGTATCGTGAGCGGTTTGTGCCGTAATGCCGCCGTACGAACGTTCGTTAGGTTCCAAGTTGACATGCCGCAGGGCGGTGTGGATAGTACCGGCAGCGCACCGCCCCGCTATGGACGCCGTTTGTCCTCGCCCGTCCTTCGCGTCGAGTGGGAGGCTCGATCCGGAATGGTGGGAAGGAGGCTTCGAGCACTGGATGTGACTGCGGGACTGGGTAAGCGGTAACTTCGGGTAATCCACCCGTTTCGAAGGAGAATCCATGCAGAAACGACTCCTCGGCATCGCGGCCAGTGTCGCCATCCTCGTGTCGGCATGCGGCGGTGCGATCACCTCCACGGGGCCCTCCGCCCCAGCGGCATCCACGCCACCGGCCGGCTCCACGGAGCCCAGCAGCTCCGCGGCGGCGGCGAGTGGATCCCCGGCCCCGTCCTTCGACCTGGCGGCCGACCAGATCCTCAAGATCGACCTCACCAATGAGCCCCCGACGCTCGACCCCAACAAGGCCCAGGACTCGACCTCGATCGAGGTCCTGCATGCCATCCACCGCGGGCTTGTCTTCTTCGACAAGGACCTCAAGGTGGTCCCGGCGCTAGCGTCGTCGTGGGACGTCTCGGCTGACGCGAAGACCCTGACCTTCCACCTCAAGGACGGTCTGAAGTACAGCAACGGCGACCCGATCGTCGCCGGCGACTTCGTGTACAGCATGAAGCGCACGATCGACCCCCGAACCGCGGCCCCGTATTCGTACGTGCTCGGTGAGCTCGTCGGCGGCGCCGACCTGCTCGGGATGGCCGGCAAGAAGCCCGCTCCGACGGACGCAGCGATCGATGCGGCGCTCGCCAAGCTGGGTGTCAGCGCGCCCGACGACAAGACGGTCGTCGTCCAGCTGGC